>DATAKH010000092.1:0-9500 GCA_036261735.1 Sphingomicrobium sp. | reverse complement strand
GGGGAATAGGCGAGCTCGCCCGCGAAGTTTTCGGCGAGGACAAGCCGGAATCGCCCGCGCCCAAGCCGCGCACTCAGCCCGGCGTACCCAAGATCGAGGGTTGACATGTCGATGTTCGAAGGAATCGAATCCGGCTGGCTGTGGATGATCGGCGGAGTCCTGCTCCTCATTGCCGAAATTATCGCACCTGGAGTGTTCCTGGTGTGGATCGGGATCGCCGCGATCGTCACTGGCCTCTTCGCGGTTCTGTTTGGAATCGGACTCGCCGGACAGCTCGGCTTGTTCGCGCTTTATGCGGTGCTCGCGGTGATGGGCGGCCGCCGCTTCTATGCAGTCAGGGGTGTCGATGCCGCAGATCCGCTTCTCAATGACCGCGCCGCGCAACTGGTCGGGCGCCGGGTTCTGGTAGTCAGCCCGGTCGACGAGGACAGCGGCCGCGTCCGGGTCGGGGACAGCGAATGGAGCGCCCGCGGCGGCCCAGCCCAGCCCGGCGAACGAGTCAGGATCACCGGGGTCGAAGGAAACTGCCTGATCGTCGAGCCCGAACGCATCTTGGGATCGCCGCCGTCGAGCGACTGACCACTAGCTTGCCGAAGCCGACCGCGCCGCCTCCTCGCGGATGAAGGCGCGCATCCGGTCCTCGAGCACGGTTAGCGGGACTGAACCGAGTGCGAGAATCGCGTCATGGAAGCGACGCTGGTCGAACCTTGGGCCAAGCGTCGATTCAGCCTCGGAGCGGAGGCGCCGGATCGTCAACTCGCCCAACTTGTAGGCCAATGCCTGTCCCGGCCAGCTGATGTAGCGGTCGACCTCGGTCTCGACCTCATGCTGCGACAGCGCCGTGTGGCCGGCGAGATAGTCGATCGCCCGTTGGCGCGACCAGCCGTAACGATGGATCCCTGTGTCGATCACAAGCCGCGCGGCCCGCCACATTTCGTAGCTGAGCTGGCCGAACCGCTCGTAGGGCGTGCGATAGATTCCAAGCTCGTTGCCGAGCCACTCGCTGTAGAGTCCCCATCCCTCGCCAGCGCCGGAGAAATAAACGTGCCGCCTGAACGATGGGAGCGCCTTCTGCTCCTCGGCCAGGGCGGCCTGGAAGCTGTGGCCGGGAATGCATTCGTGAAGAGTCAGCGCCGGGATATTGTACAGTGGCCGAACCGGCAGGTTGTGGGTGTTCATCATGCAATTCTCGAGCCCGCCACGGCCTGCGGTGTAAAACGGCGCTAACGCGTCCGGCACCGGGATGATCCCGAAGCGCTTGCGCGGCAGAAGCCCGACGATCGTGCCGATCTTGCCGTCGACCCGCTTGGCCACATAGGCCGAGACGCCCATCAGCTCGTCCGGTGTCTTGGCGAAGAATTGGGGGTCGGTTTTGAGGAAATTCAGGAACTCCTCGAAGCTGCCCTTGAAGCCGCTTTCGAGCATCGTCTTGCGCATCGCGGCGTCGATTCGAGCAACCTCCTTCAGGCCGAGCTGGTGAATCTCCTCCGGCGACAGGTCGAGGGTCGTATATTCACGCACTTGCGAGCGGTAGAAGGAGTCGCCGTCCGGCAGGGCCTGCGCCGAGATCGTGTTACGCGATTTCGGAGTATATTCGTCGCGAATGAAGGCCAACAGCCTGCGATAGGCTGGGATCACCGATTGCTCGATCGCCGCGCTCGCCTCCGCCCGAAGGGCATGTTGCTCGGACTCCGATATTGTCGACGGCATCGTCTCGAACGGCTTGAAAAACGGGCTTTCCTCGACTCCGGCGTCGATGAATTGCGCGACCGATGAGTCACGGCCCTTCAGGGTCACGCGCGGCACGCTGAACCCGCGGTCGAGGCCGGCACGCATGTTCGCGATCTGCTCGTCGAAATAACGCGGGATGTCGCGCATCCGGGCGATGTACCGCCGGTACTCGGCCGGATTTTCGAAGGCCTGCTCTGAATTGAGGTACGTCCAGAAGGAGCTGTCGCTGTTGAACGGCATTTGCCAGGTTCGGAAGCGCGCTTCGATCAGCGCATTTTCGAGCACGGCGCGAAAGACTGCGGCGTTCACCTGCTCGTCGGCAGAGAGTTGGGCGACGGGGATTGCGTCAAGCTGGAGGAGCACGTCGCGCAAATGGGTTTCGCGGCGCTTCTGCGATTGCGGGTCGACCCGCGGCAGATTGCCGGCCGGCTTGAGCTCGCCGTTTTCGTCCTCGAAATATGCAGATTCCGCCGACTCCCAACGCGCGTAGGCGTCGTACAAGGCCCTGAGGCGAGAGTCCGCGTCGGTTAAGGCTGGACCCGGAGCCGCCACTGGCGGCGTTTGTGCCTGAGCCAAACTCGTTGGCCCTGCAATCGCTATGGCGGCGATCATCGCGCCGATACGCAACGCTGTCATCATTTCCGCTCCCTCTCCAGCGCGACGGTTAGCAGCTGTGCGGAGCGGGACAATGCCGAGCGAATCTCCGCTAGCTCGGCTCGACGATCCTGAGCCCGAGCTCACGAAGGTGCTTCGCCGGGACCTCGGCGGGCGCGTTCATCATCAAATCCTCGGCCTTCTGGTTCATCGGGAAGAGGATGACCTCGCGGATGTTGGGCTCGTCGGCGAGGAGCATGACGATTCGGTCGATTCCCGGCGCCGATCCTCCGTGCGGCGGGGCGCCGAACTTGAAGGCGTTGATCATGCCCGAGAAGTCGCGATCGACCCCTTCGCGCGTGTAGCCGGCGATCTCGAAGGCCTTGTACATGATGTCCGGCCGGTGGTTCCGGATCGCGCCCGAGCTCAGCTCCACGCCGTTGCAGACGATGTCATATTGCCAGGCGAGGATCTCGAGCGGGTCCTTCGTTTCCAACGCTTCCATCTCGCCTTGCGGCATCGAGAAGGGGTTGTGCGAGAAGTCGATCTTCTTCTGCTCGTCATTATACTCGAACATCGGAAAATCGACGATCCAGCAGAAGCGGAACGCCCCTTTCTCGATAAGGTCGAGCTGCTCGCCCACGCGGGTGCGGGCGGCGCCGGCGAGCTTGGCGGCTTCTGCTTCCTTGCCGGCGGCGAAGAAGATTCCGTCATCCGGTCCAAGGCCCATTTCGTCGGCGAGACGGTCCATGCCTTCGGTGCCATGGTTCTTTGCGATCGGACCGCCCCACTCGCCGCCCTTGCGCGTCGCATAGCCAAGCCCGGCGAAGCCTTCGCCGCGAGCCCATTCGTTCATGTCGTCAAAGAACTTGCGGCTTTTGTCCGCCGTGTTCGGTGCCGGCACAGCGCGGACCACTCCGCCGCCGTCGACGATCTTGGCGAAAAGACCGAAGCCGGATCCGTCGAAATGCCCGCCGACGTCGTGAACGAGGAGTGGGTTGCGAAGGTCGGGCTTGTCGGTGCCGTATTTGAGCAGCGCTTCCTTGTAGGGAATTCGAACGAACTCGCCGGCCGGAGTCACGCTCCTGCCCTCCGCGAATTCCTCGAAAACCCCGGCCAGCACCGGCTCGATGGCGTTGAATACGTCGTCCTGGGTGACGAAGCTCATCTCGAAATCGAGCTGGTAGAATTCGCCAGGCGAGCGGTCGGCGCGGGCGTCCTCGTCTCGGAAGCAGGGCGCGATCTGGAAATATTTGTCGAAGCCGGCGACCATGATCAGCTGCTTGAACATCTGCGGCGCCTGCGGGAGCGCGTAGAATTTGCCGGGATGGACCCTGCTCGGGACCAGATAATCGCGCGCGCCCTCGGGCGAGCTAGCCGTCAGGATAGGGGTCTGGAACTCCATGAACCCCTGCTCGATCATTCGGCGCCGGATCGACGCGATCACCGCCGAGCGAAGAATGATATTGCGGTGCATCTCCTCGCGGCGAAGGTCGAGGTAGCGGTACTTTAGGCGGATTTCCTCGGGATAGTCAGCCTCTGTCGCGACCGGCATCGGCAGCTCATCGGCCTTCGACCGGACCTCGACCTCGCGCGCGACGACCTCGATCTCGCCGGTGGGTAGCTTCGGGTTCACCGCTTCAGCAGAGCGGGCGACGACCTCGCCGGTAATGGTCACCACCGACTCGAGCCGGAGCGAATCGAGAAGCGCCTGCACCGGATTGTCCTGGTCGGCGACGACCTGGGTGATTCCGTAATGGTCGCGCAGATCGATGAACAGGACGCCGCCATGGTCGCGATCGCGGTGGACCCAGCCCGACAGCCGCACCGTTTTCCCGACGTCGGAGGAGCGCAGCTCAGCGCATGTGTGAGTTCGGTAGGCGTGCATGATCGCTACAGGTTCCGGATGGACTGGACGGGCGGGAAATTCGCGCCAGCGCTTCGCCATTCAGGCGCCACTTTGTCAAGGCGTCAGAGCGCGCTATGGCGCCGCCGCACACTATGAAGATTCATCCGCTTATCACCGAAACCGCCGCGCTTTCCGACCTCGTCGAGCGCCTGTCGAAGCATCCGTTCGTCGCGGTGGACACCGAGTTCATGCGCGAGAACACCTTTTGGCCGGACCTGTGTCTGATCCAGGTCGCGAGCCCCGATGAAGCCGCGGCGATCGATCCCAAGGCCGATCTCGACCTCGACCCGCTGCTCGACCTGCTGGTCAACAACGAAGACGTCCTCAAGGTCTTTCATGCCGGAAGCCAGGACCTCGAAATCGTCTACAACCTGACCGGCAAGATGCCGCGCGCGCTGTTCGACACGCAAATCGCGGCAATGGCGCTCGGCCACGGCGAGCAGGTCGGATATTCGAGCCTGATCGAGTCGATGCTCGGCCACAGCCTCGACAAGGGCGCGCGCTTTACCGACTGGAGCAGGCGTCCGCTCGACAAGCGCCAGATCGATTATGCGATCGCCGATGTCACCCATCTCGCCAAGATCTTCCCGCGGCTGGTCGAAAAGCTGAAAAAGACCGGCCGCGGCGCCTGGCTCGACGAGGAGATGGAACGGCTAGCGGATCCGTCGAGCTTCGCTTTCGAGCCGGAGGATGCGTGGAAGCGGCTTCGGCTTCCTAGCCGCAACCCGGCGGTGCTTGGGCGCCTGAAGGCGCTCGCCGGCTGGCGCGAGACGGAAGCTCGGACGAAGAACATCCCGCGCGGACGAATCGTCAAGGACGACACCTTGGTCGAGCTTGCCGCCCATCCGCCCAAGAAACAGGAAGACCTGGCGAAGGTCCGCGGGCTCTCCGGCGGTTGGAAGAACAACGACATCGGTGCCCGGCTGATGGCGGCGCTGGAAGAGGCGAAGCCGCTGGAACCGGACGAAATGCCGTCGCGCGAGCCGCGGCGACCGGGACTCACCAAGGACGCGGCGCTGGTCGGCGACCTCCTCAAGCTCTTGCTTAAGATCCGGGCCAAGGAAAGCGGAGTGGCGCCCCGGCTCATCGCTCGAAGCGACGACCTCGAAGCGCTGGCAGCCGGAGTGCGCGACGGTTTGAACATCCTCAGGGGCTGGCGGTTTGAAGAATTCGGGCGTGACGCGCTCGACCTGGTCGAAGGACGACTGGGATTCGCCATCGAAAACGGGAAATTGAAGATGAGCAGGCTGGTGGAAGAGGTGGACGCATGAGCGCGCGAATCACCGCTGCAGCGATGACCGCACTTGCAATCGGCGCTTGTGCGACAGCCGAGCCCAAGATTCCGGTCCGCGGCGCCACGCCGGGCTACACCTGCAGCAATAGCGGACTCGACCAGTTCGTCGGGCGCCAGGCCACTCAGGACTTGGGTGCCGAGATGCTTCGCGCTTCCGGGTCGCGCATCCTGCGTTGGGTGCGGCCGGGAATGGCGGTGACGATGGAATTCAGCCCCGAGCGGCTGACGGTGCACCTCGACGAGGAAGGTCGGGTCAGTGGCGCCAGCTGCGGCTAGGAGTCGATCATTCCCGAATCGATCAGCGCCCGCCGAACCGTCGGCAGGCTGAGCCGCGCACGCTCCGCGATGGCGTAGCGGTCGACGGCTTCGACCGCCCGTTCCGCGGTCACATAATCGCGGTGGAGCCGCTCGGCCATGAACCGGAGCGCATCGCGGGGAATGTGGAGCCCGCGGTCGGCGAAGAACAGCTCGATCAACGCTTGGAACAAAGCATCGTCAGGCTCTGCGATGCTCGCGACGGGCGTGACAGCGATCCTGGTCCTCAGGTCCGGTAGAGCGATGGTCCACTCAGGGGCGACGCGGTCCACGATCATCACCAACGGGTGACCGCTTTCCTGCGCGGCGTTCCACGAATGAAACAGCTCTTCCTCATCCGCTCGATCGGCCTGGTCGACAACGCGCCCGCCCACCCGTTCGACGAAGCTTCGGGCGAGCAGGCTCCGTCCGGAACGGCGCGGGCCAGCCAGCAGGGTCGCCTTGACCGGCCACAGGCTCCACTTGCGGAAATGCTCGAACGCCGCGCGGTTGGCTTCAGTGACAATCAGCCGGGATTCGCCCTGGCTCTGCGGCCAGTCGAGCGGGAGGGCGATCTGTTCCCGTCCGCTCACTGCAATGTGTTTTGCGGTAGAGTGGCCGCGACAGTCGTGCCGCGGTTCTGCGTAACTGCGCCCGTCGTGTTCGACGGCGGGGTTGCCGGTTGCTGCTGCGGCTGCGGCGCGGGCGCCGGTGTCGCCGGCACCGGCCGAGCAACATACATCCTCAGCTGGTTCCCGGCGACATCGACTCCCCAGCCGCGCGCGGCGAGGATCGAGCGAAGCGAGCCAATCTCGCCTCGATAGCTGACGAAGACATAGCTGGTTTCGCCCAGGGCGATGTTGACCTGCTCGACTGCGGTCACGCCGGGCACGGCGCGAAGATGGGCAATCGCCGAATTGTAGGTGGCGGCATTCGGGGCGACTACGCCAACCTGGTAGCGCACCGGCGCTTGCTGCTGCGGCCGCTCCTCGGGAGGAGGCGGCGGCGGCGGGGGCAGATTGAGGCTGGGGTCACGCCGAAGCGCGCCCGCATGGAAGGCGGCGGCAAACAGCTCGTCCATCCTGCGAACGCCCTCGTCCATCATTGCGGCCATCCCGGCGCTGTTCGGAGCCGACAGGTTGAATCCGCCGATAATCTCCCCGTCAGGGCCATGGCGGCCGATGAACCGGGCGCTCGCGGGCCCGCCCGGGTAACGCCGGTGAACCATCACCTCAGCGACGAGGATGTCAGAGGCGCCGTAGATGTCGAGGATATTGCGCCACCAGCCGCGTCCGGGCCGACGCGATTGCGCAGCATTGACCAGCAGCGGATCGGGCCCGAGGCCGCTTAGTCGGACATAATCGATCGGGCTCTGCGAGGTTCGAAACTGCGCCCAGGCGCGCTGCCACGGATTGCGAAGCTCGAGGCTTGTCGCGGTGCCGGCGGTGATGAGGATCGGAATCAGCAGCATCGGCTGAGAACGTTCGCTCACTCCCGGAATGCCCAGAAGCTGCCCTGCCCTGGCGCGATCGAAGAGAACGCCGAGATCGGCGATGTAGCGGTTGGGGCCGATCTGCTCCCTCTGGACGATGATCGAGCTGACGATGTCGTCGAGCGTCGAGTCGGAAAGCGACGGCGCTCTCGCGACCGGCAGGTTATGGCTCTTGGCCCACAGTTTCCGGAAGCCTTCCCGCTGGGCGATCCTCCATCCAGCAAACCGCGCCGACTGCGCGTCCTTGCCTCCGACATCGACATGGATTCCGCCGATTTCCAGCGTTCCGGAGCTGTCGAGCGGCAGGATTCCGCGCTCTCCGCCTTCCATCTGCGCGTAAATCGCCCCGCCAGCCATGAGGCAGAACGCCAGGAGAATTGCAGCGATGAGCGATGGACGGCGAGGCATTCAGCGCGCTTTTGGCGACAACGGCGTGGAAATCCAAGCCGCTTCTGGCTAGGCGGCGGTTCGATGCCGAGAAAGCCGCTCACCTATGCCGATGCCGGAGTATCGATCGACGCCGGCAACGCGCTCGTAAAAGCGATCGGCCCGATCGCCCGTTCGACTGCCCGGCCGGGCGCCGGAGCCGAGCTTGGCGGCTTCGGCGGGCTCTTCGACCTGAAGGCCGCCGGATTTCGAGATCCGCTGCTGGTCGCGGCCAATGACGGCGTCGGAACCAAGCTGAAGCTGGCAATCGATCTCGACTGTCACTCGGGCGTAGGCATCGACCTCGTCGCCATGTGCGCCAACGATCTCGTCGTGCAGGGCGCCGAACCGTTGTTTTTCCTGGACTATTTCGCCTGCTCGACCCTCGAGCCGACGATTGCCGAGGCGGTCGTCGCCTCCATCGCCGAGGGTTGCCGCAGTGCCGGCTGCGCGCTCATCGGGGGCGAGACCGCGGAAATGCCCGGAATGTATTCTCCGGGGGACTACGACCTTGCCGGCTTTTGCGTTGGGGCGGTGGAGCGCGGCGAGCTTCTCGACGGCAGCCGCGTCGCGCCCGGCGACGCGATCATCGGAATCGCGAGCTCCGGGGTTCACAGCAACGGCTTTTCGCTGGTCCGCCGGATCATCGCGGACCAAGCTTGGGATTTGGCGGCGGAGGCGCCCTTCATGCCCGGAGTCAGCCTGGGCGACACGCTGCTGGAGCCGACGCGAATTTACGTGAAGCCCCTGCTTCCGCTGGTTCGCGATGGATTGGTCCACGGACTGGCGCACATAACCGGCGGCGGCCTCCTCGAAAACGTCCCGCGGGTGCTTCCCGGCGGCTGCCGCGCCGCGATCGATGCCGGCGCGTGGCAGTTCCCGCCACTGTTCGCTCTGCTCCAGGAAGGCGGGTCAATTGACGCCTTGGAAATGGCCCGCACCTTCAACTGCGGGATCGGAATGGTCGCGATCGTCGCGGCGGACGACGCCGATACGGTGGTCTCGCGACTCCAGGAGAGCGGCGAGAAGGCACTGGCGATCGGCCGTATCGAGAGCGGGCCGCGCGGTTGTGTTGTTCGGGGGCGAGCCGGGAGTTGGGGCTCGGCCGACGACTGGACGGCCAGCCACGATGCGTGACCCGAGGCGGGTTGCGGTCCTGATTTCCGGCCGCGGAAGCAACATGAAGGCGCTGGTCCAACACGCGAGCGGATACGAGATCGTTTTGGTGGCTTCGAACAAGCCGCTCGCGCCTGGCCTGGACTGGGCCCGCGAACGCGGCCTGCCGACGTGGACCCTGGATAGCCGTGGCCTCGACATGGCCGTCTGGGAATCCTCCCTTGACGAGGCGCTACAGGACCATCGCGTCGGAACGATAGCGCTTGCCGGGTTCATGCGGATCCTGTCGCCCGACTTCGCCCGCAGATGGGCCGGCCGAGTGGTCAACATCCACCCCTCGCTGCTTCCGAAATACCGGGGGCTCGACACTCACAAGCGGGCCCTCGAGGCCGGCGATGTTGTCAGTGGCTGCAGCGTCCATATCGTAACCGAGGAGCTCGATTCGGGCGAGGTCCTGGCGCGATCGGAAGTGGCGATACTGCCTTCCGACACGCCGCAATCGTTGGAAGCCCGTGTGCTCGAAGCCGAGCATCGGCTTTATCCTCAGGCGCTGGCGGAGTTCATCGCAAGGTGAAAAACGCGCTGACGAAAATCCGCGAAGCAGCGCTCAAGCTTCCGGAGACGGAAGAACGGCTCTCTCACGG
>DATAKH010000115.1:0-2313 GCA_036261735.1 Sphingomicrobium sp. | reverse complement strand
CTGCTTGCCGGCGTTGATCAGGTCGGGATCGACCTCGTCGTCGTACGGGAACGGCCCGATGCCGAGCATGCCGTTCTCGCTCTGAAGAGTGACCGTCATTCCTTCAGGAATGTTGTTCGCCACCAGCGTCGGAATGCCGATTCCGAGGTTCACGTAATAGCCGTCGCGAAGCTCTTTCGCGGCGCGCGCGGCCATTTGATCACGGGTCCAGGGCATGCGCTACTGACCCCCGGCCATGTCTGCCGGAAGCGGGAGTTCGGGCGATTCCGGTTGCCACAGAATCGACGCAACCAGCCATTTGCCGTCGAGCTGGACGAGCTGGAAGCTATTGATTCCGCGAACGTGGATTTTGCCGCTCTCGGTGCGGCCGTCATAGGAGGACCAGGCGGTCGCGAGATTGCCGTAGACTTCGACCCGGCGGGAAAGTTCGCGCTCGGTGAAGCCTTCCTTCTCCAGGACGGGGCCGCTCTTGGCGATATAATCGTCAACAGTCCCTCCGCTCAGGCCCTTGGGCCCTATTACCCGAAGGGTCGCGCCGGGGGCGAAGAGCGTGCGCATCTTGTCGAAATCGCGTTTCTGCCCGGCAGGCCCGGAAATCACCGCATAGGTATCGTCGATGGCTCGGCCGATCGCCGCCAGGTCATCCGCCGGAGCTGGAGCTGCCGCCGCGGCCGTTGCCTGGAGCGAAACCAGGGCAGCCAACATCGTGAGTTTCAGCATCATGCCGCCTTCCTCTCGCGAACGGTCCGGAACTCGATCTGCTTATCGTACGGGCTGCCGTCGATCAGCCGGTTCACATAGATGGACGGAAGATGGATGCAGTCCGGGTCGAGTGTCCCGGTCGGCACGATTTCCTCGACTTCGACGACGCAGACCTTTCCGCAGGTCGCCGCCGGAAGGTTGAAGTTGCGGGCCGTCTTGCGGAACATGACGTTGCCGCTCTCGTCCGCCTTCCAGCCCTTGACGATGCTAAGCTCGGCGAAAATCCCGCGCTCGAGGACATAATCCTCGCCGTCGAACTCCTTCACGTCCTTGCCCTCGGCAACCTGGGTGCCGACTCCGGTCTTGGTGTAGAAGCCGGGAATTCCAGCACCGCCGGCGCGCATCCGCTCGGCGAGCGTGCCCTGGGGGCAGAATTCCACCTCGAGCTCGCCGGCGAGGAATTGCCGCTCGAACTCCTTGTTCTCGCCGACGTAGGAGCTGATCATCTTCTTGATCTGCCGGGTCCGAAGCAGCTTGCCCAGGCCGACATTGTCGATTCCCGCATTGTTCGAAGCGATGGTGAGGTCCTTCACGCCGCTTTCGACGATGGCGTCGATCAGCCGCTCGGGAATCCCGCACAGCCCGAACCCGCCCGCGGCGATCAGCATGCCATCGTGAAGAAGCCCGTCGAGCGCGGCTTTGGCGTCCGGGTAGATTTTCTGAGCCAATTTAGCCTCTCAGCTTCGCCAGCACGCCCTGCAGCTGCATCGCGTTCGACATGTCGCCTTCGATCTTGAGCTTTCCGGTCATGAAGGCGGTCATCCCGTCAAGCTCGCCCGCGGCCATCTTCTGCCAGTCGTCCCAAGCCATCTTGATCGTCGTGTCAGCAGCCGAGTCTTCCTCGGTCACCTTTTCGGCAGCGCCGTCGAGGAAAATCACGCCCTGCTCGCCGAAGTCGAGCTTTACAGTCTTCCCAGGCACCCACGCCTGGTTTTCCTGCATCTTCTGGGCAAGCTCCTGCTTGTTCATGGCAAGTCTCCTTTGCTCCAGCGCCTAGCGAGCCGTTGCGGGCGCATCAAGCGGAGCCTATCTGGGCGCCATGGGATACCAGGCAGACCTCAAGCTCTTCATCAACGGAAGCTGGCGAACCGGCGAAGGCCGCGACAGCTTCCCCGTCGTAAACCCAGCCACGGGAGAGGGCATCGCCGAGCTTCCGCTCGCCACCGAAGCCGACCTCGACGAGGCGCTGGACACCGCAAAGCGAACCTATCCGGAGTGGCGAGCGACTGACGTCGAGACGCGCTCGAAGATCCTCCACAAGGCGGCCAAGCTCCTAAAGGAGCGCGCCGACGACATCGCCCGCACGATGACCCAGGAGCAGGGCAAGCCGCTCGCCGAGTCGAAAGGCGAAGTGTTCGGCGCAGCCTCGCTGTTCGACTGGTACGCCGAGGAGATCAAGCGCGACTACGGCCGCGTATTGGTCCGCCCGCCGGGCCAGCTCAGCCGGGTGATGCACGAGCCGGTCGGGCCGGTAGCAACCTTCACGCCGTGGAATTTCCCGATCTATCTGCTCGCCAAGAAGGTGTCCGCGGCGCTTGCCGCCGGCTGCTC
>DATAKH010000057.1:0-1774 GCA_036261735.1 Sphingomicrobium sp. | reverse complement strand
CCGAGAGGAAGCTCTCAAGCACTGGTGCCTCACCCACCAGATCAAGGCGTGCGAGCTCAACCTCGTCGGCTATGAGGATGAAGACGAGGACGACTGAGGCGCAGCCAATCGGAACAATCGCCGACGCTTACCAGTCGAGTCCTCCGTCGTCGTTGATATTGTCGACAGCTTCGTTCGCGGAGACCACGACCAGCGCTCCGACGGCAAGCAATACGCCGCCGACGATCAGCGCGGCCTTGCCGCCGTCGCTCATGTTCGACGTCTTGCCGAGTATCTTTGCATCCTGTCCGGCAATCGTAAGCCGTGGCTTGGCACCGGCGACCGTCGAAAAAGCGATGCCCTCGCCAATTCGCGGCGCTACGCCGGCGCTGGCGGTTCCGCCGGCAAAACGCATCGCCAGCTGAGGCCGGGTGGCTTTTCGGCCGTCCAGCGACAGCCGCACGGTCGCGCCGGTGAACATGAACGGCTGCGACATGCTTCGGTCGGCGCTCGTCTGGAACGCGGCATCATAGGGACGGGCGGCCGCGGGAGCCGCCATCGAGGCCAGCGCTAACAGGCTGGCTATTCCGTTGAATCTGTTCTCATGACCCTAACTCCCCTTTTTGCGAGGAGTGGATGATGAAGCCGGACGTGTCAGTGCGGATCACCCGTTCGGGTGAGCATTCGGGGCCGAGCCGGAATTAGCCCATCGCCATGGAGAAGCTGTTCGCCCTCATCGCCGCGCTTCACGAAGGCGTCGTCGACGACGATCACTGGCTGGCCGCGCTCGACCGGCTAAGCGACGACTTCGGCGGCTCCGCGATTTTCCTGGGTACGACGCAGCGGAGCGGCGGGACGTTCGAACTGTCCGGCCATCGGGTCGATCCGCAGTGGATCGAGCTGGTGAACGGCGAGCTCGCCGGCGACGAAGCCAATCCGGTATTCGCGACGGTTCGGAACAGCTTCCGCGAGAACCCGATCGGAATGGCGATGCAGCCGATGATCATGAGCCGGCTGCTCGATCCGGACCTCTACCATTCCAGCCCGATCTATGTCCGCGCCATCGCTCCCGCGGGACACGAGCATGTGATGGCAATGGTCCTGTCCGCGGATCCGACGAGCGCGATCAGCCTGACGCTGGCGCGGCCGGCGGCGGCGGGCGATTTCACCGACCGCGAAGCCGAGCTCGCGCGCGCGGTCGGGCCGCACATCCTCGGCGCACTCAAGCTCAGGCACCAGTTCGCGCTGGCGCGCAGCAGCGCGCTGATGCTCGACCGCTTCGACCATGGAGTCCTGTTGCTCGCTGCGTCCGGCCACGTCGTCCACGCCAACAGCGAGGCCCAGCAAATCCTGTCGGGCCGCAACGGGCTGAGCGTCGACCACGGCGAATTGCGCGCAGCCTATCCGGCGGACACGCGCCGGCTTCGGCACATGCTCAGCGAAGCCGACCGCGCCGCACGCGGAGCCAGCCTGCAGCCGAGGCAGACGCTGCGGCTGCCCCGGCCCGACGGGAGGACCGACCTGGTGGTCCGAGTGCTCCCCGTGGCGCCGGTGGTCGCTTCAAGCTTCGGTGCTGGCGAGCTGGCGACGATCGCCTTGTTCATCCACGATCCTGACAAGGGGAGTCAGCCGGTCGATGAGATGATCGCCGAGGGCCTTGGGCTTAGCCGTGCTGAAGCGGCGGTTGCAGCGCGCATCTGGGAAGGGGACAGCATAAGCGAGGTCGCGGCCCGCCTCGGTATCTCTCAAAACACGGTGAAGACACACCTCAAGGCGGTCTTCGAAAAAGCCGGGG
>DATAKH010000056.1:0-8294 GCA_036261735.1 Sphingomicrobium sp. | reverse complement strand
GAGGTAGAAGCGAAGATATTCGGTCGGCGTGTCGATCGCGCGCATCGCGTCGTAGCGCTGGATGATCGATGGATCGGCGCGGACATCGGCAAGAAGACGGCGGAAGATCGGCCGCCAGACCGGGTCGCCCTCTTCGATCAGCTTGCGGCGATATTCGTCGACTTTCGGATCGCCGGTCGAGGTCATCGCCGGCTCCGGCTGCGCGAGGAGCCACGAGGCGTTCATGGGGATCGGCGGCATCGGAAGTGGCGGGGTGGCTGCCGCGATGGCGGAGACAAGCGCCGTGGCGGCCATGGCGATAATCTTCAGACGCATGTTCGACGCACTCCCGGCAGCACATGGCCGTTCGTGGCTAATGCTGAGCCGGGCCTAAACTACGCCTGAACGCCGGCTTGCGAGATGGTGGGCGTGGGTGATCGCAATGGCGAGCGCGTCGGCGGCGTCTGGGCCGGCGATTTGCGCCCCGGGCAGCAGTCGGGCGACCATCGCGTGGACCTGCGGCTTTTCGGCACTGCCGGTGCCCACGACAGCCTTCTTCACCAGCCGCGCAGCATATTCGCCTACGATCATGCCCGAGCGGGCGGCGATCATCAGGACGACACCGCGCGCCTGGCCGAGCTTGAGCGTCGATTGCGGGTTCTTGTTGACGAACACTTCCTCGACCGCAGCGGCATCGGGCCGGTGCTCGGCAAGCAGCGCCTCGAGCTGGGCGGCGAGATCGGCAAGTCGTTCGGCAAGCGGCATAGCCGTCTTCGTCTTGAGCTGGCCGTTGGCGATGTGGGAGAGGCGGTTGCCGTCGGCGCGGATCAGCCCCCAACCGGTGGTTCCGAGGCCGGGATCTAATCCCAAAATAATCAGCCGAGCTTCTCCAGCTCCTCGTCGGGGATGTTCTCGTTGCCCCAGACGGTCTGGACGTCGTCGTCGTCGTCGAGCGCTTCCATCAGCTTCATCAGCTGCTCGGCGTCGGAGCCGCGGACCTCGACCTCGGTTTGCGGGCGCCAGGCGAGCTTGGTGGTTTCGGCCTCGCCGAGCATGTCCTCGAGAGACTTGGCAACGGTGTGGAGGTCGTCGACGCTGGTCCAGATTCGGTGGCCGCTATCGTCGGACTCGACGTCTTCGGCACCTGCCTCGATCGCCGCTTCTAGCACCTTGTCGGAATCGCCTGCGCTCGCCGCATATTCGATCAGCCCGAGCCGCTCGAAGCCGTGGCTGACCGAGCCCGAAGCGCCCAGGTTGCCGCCGTTCTTGGAGAAGATCGTACGGATGTTGGTCGCGGTGCGGTTGCGGTTGTCGGTCAGCGCTTCGACGATCAGCGCGACGCCGGCGGGGCCGAAGCCTTCGTAGCGGAGCTCTTCGTAATTCTCGGTGTCGCCGCCCGACGCCTTGTCGATCGCTCGCTGGATATTGTCCTTCGGCATCGACTGCGCCTTGGCTGCGAGGACCGCGGCGCGGAGCCGGGCATTGGCTTCCGGATCGGGCAGGCCCATTTTCGCGGCAACGGTGATTTCGCGCGACAGCTTGGAGAACATCGCCGAGCGCTTCTTATCCTGAGCGCCCTTGCGGTACATGATGTTCTTGAATTTGGAATGGCCCGCCATTGCCGTTCCTTAACCCAGCCCGAGGGCGGAGCGATAGGTGTCGAGGATCGCGTCCTGTTCCTGCCGGGTATGTGTTTCCATCTTCCGAAGGCGCACCACCATCCGCATGATCTTGGGGTCGTAGCCGTTGGCCTTCGCCTCGGCATAGACGTCGCGAATGTCGTCCGCGATTCCCTTCTTCTCCTCCTCGAGCCGCTCGATTCGCTCGATGAACAACCGCAGCTGGTCGGCCGCGACGGTGCCGTCCGCCATTTCACTCTCCGCTCGTTTCAGATTCGCCGCTGCGTCTAAGCGAGCGAGCTCGGCCGCTCAAGCCGGTTGAACGGCGATATCGAGCCGCTATTGCGGCTGCCGGAACTCGTGGAAAGGAGCCGATGGCCGAGACCCTGAAGCCGCGATCGCGAAAGGTGAAGATCCTGGCGACGCTTGGGCCGGCGTCGAGCAGCGCCCGGATGATCAGGGCTCTGATGTTCGCCGGCGCCGACGCATTCCGGATCAACATGAGCCACGGGACTCACGCCCAGAAGGCGAAGCTTGTCGAGGCGATCCGCGCGCTCGAGAAGGAGCTTCGACGGCAGACCACCATCCTGTTCGACCTCCAGGGGCCCAAGCTTCGGGTCGGGCATTTCGATGGCGGGTCGGCCGAACTGGCGAGCGGCGACCGCTTCATCCTCGACGGCGACCGAAAGGCCGGCGATTCCACACGGGTCGAGCTTCCCCATCCCGAGCTGTTCGAGGCGATCGGCAAGGGCGACCGGGTGCTGATCGACGACGGCCGAATTCGGCTGGAGGTCATCGAAGCGGGGGACTCGCAGATCGTCACCCAAGTCCAGGTCGGCGGTACGATCTCCGACCACAAGGGCGTCAACGTCCCCGATGTCGTCGTTCCGATCCCGGCGCTGACCGACAAGGACCGCAAGGATCTCAAGTTCGCGCTCGAGCAGCGCGCCGACTGGATCGCCTTGTCATTCGTCCAGCGCCCGGAAGACGTCGCCGAGGCGCGCGTGCTGATCGGCGAGAAAGCGGCGCTGATGGCGAAAATCGAGAAGCCCAAGGCGATCGACCGCCTCAACGACATCATCGCCCTGTCCGACGGGGTGATGGTCGCCCGCGGTGATCTGGGCGTCGAGCTTCCGCCCGAAGACGTGCCTCCGCTGCAGAACAAGATCGTCGCCTGCGCGCGGCAGTTCGGCAAGCCGGTGGTCGTGGCGACGCAGATGCTCGAATCGATGATCGTCTCGCCCTCGCCGACCCGAGCCGAGGTGAGCGACGTTGCGACCGCCATCTACGACGGTGCCGACGCGGTGATGCTGTCCGCGGAAAGCGCGACGGGCGAATTCCCATGCGAAGCGGTGCAGATGATGGACCGGATCGCGACCAGCGTCGAAGGCGACCCGGTCTATCCGGCGCGAATCCATTTCACCGAAACCAAACTGGAGCCGACGACCGCAGACGCGCTAGCGGGTTCCGCCCGGCACATTGCCAATACCGTCTCGGCGCAGGCGATGGTCTGCTACACCAGCTCGGGTTCGACGGCTCGGCGGATCGCCCGCGAACGGCCGCCGGTCCCGGTGCTGGCGATGAGCGCGTCGCTGGTGACGGTGAGGCGGCTCGGGCTGATCTGGGGCGTTCACGCGGTCCACACGCGCGACGTCGCAAGCTTCGAAGAAATGGTCGCCAAGGCCAAGAGGATGGCGCTCCGCCATCACCTGGCCGAGGGCGGGAACAGGCTGGTTCTGATGGCCGGCGTGCCGTTCGGGACTCCGGGCTCGACCAACGTCATCCACGTCGTGCGGCTGGTCGGCGACGAGCTCGAGCGCCACGAGGCGGCAAAGGCTTAACGGGCCAGAAGCGCAGGTATCTCGTCCGGAATCTCTCGGGCGAGGAATCCGACGGGTCCCACCTTCGAGGACAGCTCCTCGCCGGCTTCACCGTGCAGCAGGACCGACCACAATAAAGCGGCAAGCGGTTCGGCGCCTCGGGCGAGCAGAGCACCGACGATCCCGGCGAGTGTGTCGCCGCTTCCGGACACGCCGAGGCCCGGTGCGCCGCCGCGGTAGGTCCAGGTTCGTCCGTCGGGGTGCACGATGTGCGAGACCGTGCCTTTGACCAGTGTGACCGCGCCGTAACGTTGGGCGCAGATCTTGCCGCAGCCGAGCGGGTCGGCCTCGACCGCAGTCTCGCTGCAACCGAGCAGCGCGGCCAATTCCCCGCTGTGAGGAAGCAGGACCGGAAGATTTCCAGCTGTTCTCGCTATCCCGGAATTCGGCATCGAGCGAAGCACTCCCGCGTCGAGCGCGAGTGCGCGGTCGGTCCTGAGCAGCGCGGCAGCGATGCCTTCGCCCGCTGAGGTCGCAAACATCCCCGGACCGGCAACGACCGCGTCGACGTCGTCCGCGACCTTCGCGATCTTCGCAACGGCCGCCTGGGCGAAGCTTCCGTCCTTGGACTCAGGCATGCCGATCGTGCGCGATTCGGGCATTGCAACGCCGATCTGAACCGCGACGCTCTCGACCGTTGCAATCTGCAGCTTCCCGGCGCCGGCCCGCATCGCCGCAAGCGCGCACAGGAGCGCGGACCCAGGCAGGCTCCGGCTGCCCGCGACGATGAGTAGGCGGCCATGATCGTGCTTGTCCCCCTCGGCCACCTCCGGCAGGGGAAAGCGCGCGAGCTCTCGCCTGTTAAGCCTTGTTCCGCCGCTCACCGGGTCCCAGTCATCGCGTCCGGTTCGGCCGTCTTTGCAGCGCCTGAATCTTCGGCCGAGGCGGCAACGTTCCAGAACGACAGCTTCGGGACGCATTGCCCTTGTTCGTCTGGATCGAAGTCATAAGCGCAGATGCCGCAGTTGAGGATTTCCGATTGTTTGTCGATCCGGAGGATTTGGGCCTCGTCCAGGCCGTCGAGGATGTAGCGGAAGCAGAGCACCACAACCTGGTGGCAGACGACCAAGACCCGCCGGTCGGAATAGTGAAGGTTGATCGTGTTCAACGCAGAGCGGAGCCGAAGAATGACATCCGCCCAGCTCTCGCCGCCCGGCGGACGGTGATAGAATTTGCCGAGCATCGCGCGATGCTCCGCCTCTTCCGGGAAACGCGCTTTGATCCCGGCGGTCGTGAGCCGGTCGAAAATGCCGAACTCACGTTCGCGAAGCCGCTCGTCGATAATGGGGCTTCTGCGCCCTCCTGCCAGAGCGCCGGCCTCACAGATCGCCTGGGCGGTCTGCTTCGTTCGAATGTACGGCGAGGTCAGGATCACCTCCGGCCTTTCGTCTTCGGGAAGCGACGCGAACCACTCGCCTGCCGCCCTTGCCTGTTCGTGTCCGAGCGCGGACAGGGGCACGTCGACGTCCCGGACGTCGATCCCGATCTCATGATGCCCGGCCTCATGGGCGAGGTCCCGTGCGACATTGCCCTGGCTCTGTCCGTGACGGACCAGCCACAGCCGCGCCGGCCAATGCTGCCGCGGTTTCATGCGGCAATGAAAGCGCGAGAGAGGCAAAATGTTCAAACAGGCAGCAGCACCCGGCGGGGACGTTGAAACTTCGCGAGGGGCAGCGCGGTTGTTCGCGCGTTGGTGACACGAATGCAGCCCTCTGTTCAGACCAGATTCGCCAGCTTTTTCCAGGCCGGCTTCGAATGTTCGTCGCATCGCCGCCGCGACGGCGTTCGGCTCGACCTCATCAGGGCCACCGGGCATGACCGGCACGTCCTCGACGATTACCGGCGCTGCCGAGAATTCGGCCTGCTGACGGTCCGCGACGGTTTGCGATGGCACCTGATCGAAAAATCGCCGGGCAAATATGATTGGTCGAGCTGGATGCCGGCGCTCGAGGCGGCGGAGGAGGCCGGACTGCAGGTCATCTGGGACCTGTTTCACTACGGGTCGCCCGATCACATCGACCAGGCCGATTCCGGCTTTCCCCAGCGGTTCACCGATTTCGCCCTAGCCGCTCTCGAGGTGCGGGAGTCGGTGACCGGGCGGCCGCCGCTCGTTTGTCCGCTCAATGAGATCAACTTCCTGTCGTGGGCGGTCGACGACGGCTATGTCCCGCGCGTCGGGCCGGAGGAGCGCGGCTGGTTCAAGCGCCAGCTCGTCGCCACCGCGATCAGCGCGTCGCGGGCGATCAGGGAGCGATGGCCGGAGGCCACGATCATCGGTGCCGAGCCGCTGATCCATGTCGCACCGCACGACCGCCGGCCAGCGACGGTTAGCGCTGCCCTCCAGAACCTCGAAGGCATGTATCAGGCCTATGACTGGATCTTAGGGCTGGCCGAACCGCAGATGGGCGGCGATCGCTCGCTGATCGACGTGATCGGCCTCAACTTCTACCCGCACAACCAATGGTATTTCGAAGGCCCGACGATCCCGATGGGTCATCATGAATACCGGCCGCTCGCCGACATGCTCGCCGAAATGGCGGAGCGCTATCGAAAGCCGGTGATGCTAAGCGAAACGGGGGCGGAAGGCTCCGGCCGCCCGGCCTGGCTTCACTATGTCTGCGACGAGGTCCGCGATGCGCTAAGCCGCGGAGTCCCGATCGAAGGCGTCTGCCTCTACCCGATCACCGCCTACCCCGGGTGGGACAACAGCCGGCATTGCGACGTCGGCCTGTTTTCGAGCATCGTCGCGAACGGCGAGCGCCATGTTTACCAACCCCTCGCCGAGGAACTGCATCGGCAAAAGGCGCTGTTCGGGATCCGGCAGGACGACGGCAAGCGGGGGCGTTTGCGGGTAGCTGGAAGCGAACGGAATTAAGCGAAGCCAGCCTATACGGCCGGCGCGTTCCTCGGTTCGTGCGAGGGGGTTCCGACATGCGGCCAACCGTCTCGCCATTCGACGGGGTCGATCAGCAGGACTCGCCGGCTGTTGATTTCATGGTCCTGCGACTGGCGCGGATTGTTCACGTCAATGGCGTGGTACAGCATCCAGTGCCGGCCCTCCTTGTCGGTGGCGATGCAATTGTGGCCAGGCGCGATCCAGCGGCCATTCTTGTCGAGGACAATGCTGTCGGGGACGCCTTTGGCCTCCTCGAGGCTTTCGAACGGACCGGTAGCGCTTCTCGACCGCGCGACCATCACCCCGTAGCGCGCGTCGGGCCCGCAGCAATTGTCGCCGGAATAGAAGAGATAATAATAGCCGTCGTTGAAGATGACCCACGAGGCTTCGACCAGCCGCGGGAATCCGCCGTCCTTTCCGTTCGGCCTGACAAGGTCGATCATTTCGCTGTCCGGCGCGAATGAGACCCTGTCGGGCGCGAGCTCCTGCACCTTGATGGGTTGGAAACCCGAGCCCCAGTAGAGATAATGCTTGCCCGTTGCCGGGTCGTCGAACGCCATCGGGTCGATATATTCGAACCCGGCACCCAAAAGCAGCGGCATCCCGATGTCCACATAGGGTCCCGCCGGATTGTTCGCGGTGGCGACGGCAAGCGCATGGCCATGCGCATGATCGCGGCAGAAATCGGGGGTCGCCGAATAATACATGAAATAGGTCGACCCGTCGCAGATCACGCTCGGCGCCCAGAAGTCCTGGGTCTTCTGTGCCCATTCGGGCTTTTCGGGAAGCGCGTCGCCGAGATAGTCCCAATGGATGAGATCGGCCGAACGGGCAGCCTGGATGTTGACCCAGCGGCCGTCGCGAACCGTCTGCGTTGCGTAGGCATAATAGAAACCGTCTGCCGCGAGGATCACCGCCGGGTCGGGAAAGTCAGAATCGAGGATCGGGTTGACGTAGGTGGCCGCCGCGGATTCGGGGGCAGCGCCGGCGGGTCGGCAACCGTCAGAGTCGAGTGATCTGGGCATTCATCGGCCTTATTGCCGGCTCAAGCCATGTCAAACCGGGCCGGCGCTCCCTTTCGCGGCGGCGACGCAGGTCACTCGGCCACGACCGAAGAACGCTCCTGCTTCCGCTCCAGTCGCTTGTCGTCCAGGCGGCGGAAGGTCGCCAGCGCCTGACCGACGATCTGGTCCATGTTGTAGTAGCGATAGGTGGCGAGGCGGCCGACAAACGTGACTCCGTCCGTATCGTCGGCGAGCGCTTCATAGCGCTTGAACAGCTCCTGGTTCTCGGGCCTCGGGATCGGATAGTAAGGATCGCCTTCGGCCGCCGGATATTCGTAGGTGATCGATGTCCGCGGGTGCTGCTGGCCGGTGAGGTGCTTGTACTCGCTGACCCGAGTGTAGGGCACATCGGGCGAGGGATAGTTCACCACCGCGACTTCCTGATGCCATTCCTCGTCGAGCGTCTGGTGGTCGAACTTCAGGCTCCGGTAGGGAAGCTTGCCGAAACGGAAGTCGAAATATTCGTCGATCGGCCCCGTATAGACGATGTGGTCCGCGAGCTCTCGAGCCCTGTCGCGAAGGTCTCGGAAGTCGGTGCCCAGCGATTTGTCGATCAGCGGATGGTCGAGCATCGCCTCGAACATCGCCGTATATCCGTTGAGCGGCATCGCCTGGAACTTGTCGGTGAAATAGCGGTCATCGGTGTTGGTCCGGGTCGGGATTCGGCTCGTCACCTGCTTGTCGAGCTCGGACGGGTCGAGCCCCCACTGCTTCCGAGTATAGCCTTGGAAGAAGAGCTCGTAGAGCTCGCGCCCGACGGCATTGATGACGACGTCTTCGGATGTCTGGATGTCGTCCACGGGCTCTGCCCGCGAGGCGAGATACTCGGCCGCCTCCTCGTCAGTCTGGAGGTCGA
>DATAKH010000052.1:0-4896 GCA_036261735.1 Sphingomicrobium sp. | reverse complement strand
GATTCATTCCCGCCGCCATTCGGTAGTCGCCAGACTGGCCCTCCCCGACCGGGAACAGCCCGCGGACTTGCCACCGGCCATCGTGGCGGCAGGCGAGGCCCGTTGCTGCGCTGGCAGTAAAGCTTCGGCAGATATCGCCCGCCCGATCGCGGAAAGTGAGCCCTATCCGAACCGGGCCGTCCGAAGGCGCGCTCGCGAGCTCGGTGTCCAGCGCCCGGTCGAGATCGCGGCCGGCGTACATCGTCCCCTTTCGGACTTCGACGGGAGCGTTGCTGTCGCGCGGCATGAGGGTCCCGACCAAGATGCCGAGCACAAGGGTCGCCGCGATCGCCGCCCATTGCGGCAGTGCCGGGAGCCTCCGAGGCCGCCGCTCGGAAAGATCGACGACGTTCGACTCCGGAAGCGACGCTACCGTCCTAAGCCGCTCGGGGACCGGCGTCGCAGTTACGGTATCGAACGCGCTGGCAAGCCGCGCCTGCATTGCCCGGTGCTGCTCGGCGAGAGCGGCGAGTTCCGGGTCGGCCGCGACCCGCGCCTCGATCTCGGCCGCTTCGGCGCCTGCAAGCTCCCCGTCGAGCCAGGCGAAGAATTTCTCGTCGGCGTTCATTGTTCACCTACCAGTCCGAGCAGCGCCGTTCGTCCGCGAACTAGCCGGCTTGATACGGTCCCGATCGGAAGCTCGAGAAGCTCCGCAGCCTCGCGATAGCCGAGGCCTTCGATGAGGATCAGCGACACGACCTCGCGCTGCTCGTCCGGCAGCGTTTGCATCGCCGCCATAACCTCGGAAAGTTCGGCCGATGCCTCGGCTGCGCCCTCGTAGCCGACCGTCGCCGCGTCCTCCGGAGGCGCTTCGAACTTCGCCTTGCGCACGCGCGATCGCGCCGTATCGATCCACAGGTTGCGCATGATCCTGTACATCCAGCTGTCGAGCCGGGTTCCGGGCGCCCACTGGTCGCGGGAACGGATCGCACGCTCGATTGTCGCCTGGGTGAGGTCGTCGGCGTCGGCCGGACTCCTGCTCAGCGAATGCGCGAACCGGCGCAGCCGCGGAAGCAGCGAGACAAGTTCGTCTTCGAACGACGAGTTTCGGTTCATGCACCCTCATAGGGATGAAACGATGCTTCATCCTCGTTTCATCCCCAAAGGCATAGTTTGAGGACCGCCAATGCCCAAATTCGTCCGCAATCTCACCGCTGCAATCGTCGCGGCAATGCTCGTCGCAGGCAGTGCCGGCGCTCAGCTGCTTCCCGGAGTCGGACTTCCGCCGCTTTCGTTGCCGCCTCCCGTTGGCAGCGTTCCCGTTGCTGGCCCGGTGATCAACTCCGTCCTGGGCGGGCGGCAGGCCCAGCAGGTGATTCGGCCGACGCTCGACCGTGTCTCCGGTCTTCCACAGCAGATCGCCGAATCGGGTGCGCGAAGCCTGCTCGAACTGCGACGGATGCGGCTTGACGCGCTGATCCGCGACAATGAAGCGGTGCTGGAAGCCGGCGATGACGGCGAGCCCGTCAGGCGCGGAATGCTCCTTGCAGCCGACCCCGATCCGATTTCGCTCCAGCTCGCCCTGCGCGCCGGATTTCGCCTTCTTGCCGACGAGCGAGACCCGGTCCTCGGCCTGCGTGCGGTAAAGCTGGCCGTCCCGCGGGGGCGAAGCGCCCGCTCTGCGCTTAGGCTTCTGGCCAAGGTCGCTCCGCGGCTGGAGGCCGATTACGACCATATCTACGAGCCGAGCGGCGGCTCGCTGGCGCCGCTCGCGGGCTCGCTTGCAGCAGCGGCCGGATCCGGAAACGGACGGATCATCGGGATGATCGACGGCGGTGTCGCCTCGCACCCCTCGCTAGCCAAAGCGGCCATCGAGCAGAACGGCTTTTCCGGCGATGCGCGGCCGACCGGCCATGGAACCGCGGTCGCCTCGCTTTTGGTCGGTGACCAGCGTCCCTTTCGCGGAGCGGCGACCGGAGCCCAGCTCTACGTTGCCGATATTTACGGCGGCAATCGCGCCGCCGGTTCGGCAAGCGCAATCGCAAAGGCGCTCGGCTGGCTTGCCGGGAAGCGTCCGCAAGTGATCACGGTCAGCCTCGTGGGGCCGGCGAACAAGCTCGTCGCGCGGGCCATCCAGATCGTCCGGTCGCGCGGGATCCAGGTCGTCGCAGCGGTCGGCAACGACGGGCCGGCCGCTCCGCCGCAATATCCCGCCTCCTATCCCGGCGTCGTTTCGATAACCGCGGTGGATTCGAACGGCCGAGCCATTCCGGAAGCCGGGAGGGCCGAGCATGTCGACTTTGCGGCACCGGGTGCGGACATGGCCGCGGCTCTGCCCGGCCAGGGCTATGCGGAGATTCGCGGGACCAGCTTCGCCGCGCCGCTGGCTGCGGCGCGCCTCGCGGTCGCAGGCTCGCCGGCGCGCCTTGCCGCCGAGGCTCGGCGGGGCAAAGGCCGGGTCGGCCGCGGGATCGTCTGCGGGGAGTGCCCGATCGATCCAGAGGCGGTGAACGCGAAATAGTTCGAAACCCGCGGGATGAAGTGCCCGCGGCATGTCGTTCTCCAATCGAGGGGGCACGCGGCCCCTCGATATCGAGGAGAAGGAAAAATGCGCAAACTGACCATTCTTGCAGCATCGGCGGTCGCGATCGCCGCCGCGCCGGCTTCGGCGCAATTGCTCGGCAACATCGGCGGCACGGTCGGCGGCGCCTTGAACGGCACAGTCGGCGGAACGGTCAACGGTGCCGGCTCGCTCGGCAACGTGCTCAACGGAGTCGGCAACGTCGCGGGCTCGGCCAATGGCTCGCTCAACGGCAGCGGTTCGGTCGCCAACAGCGTCACCGGCATCGTCTCGAACAGCGTTTCGGGAGTCGGCGGCGTCGATGGCCGAGGCGATGCGAACGGGTCCGGAAGCGTCGGACTTGCCGGAGTGGTGACTGGCGCGACCAACGCCGCGGGATCGGTTACCGGTGCTGCCAACGGTGCGGGATCGCTTGCCGGGACCTTGACCGGTGCCGCCAACGGCGCGGGATCCCTGGCCGGGTCAGCGACCGGTGCCGCCAACGGCGTCGGCGGCGTCGCTGGCTCGCTTTCGGGCGCAGGCAACGGCGCGGGGAATCTCGCGGGCATCGCCAACGGCTCCGGTTCGGCGTCGGGCAAGGGCTCGGCGAATGGCTCCGCCAAGGGCTCGGCGAAAGGCTCTGCCAAGGGCAAGGCTTCCGGCCGAGCGTCGACCCGCACCTCTGGCTCGCCAATCACTGTCGGCGTGTCGGCCAATGCCAATTCCAACGCCAGCGCGTCGGAGTCCGTCGGCTACTGATCGCGGCTTCACTGATTGATTGCCCCCGGCCCGCCGCTCGCTCCCCAGCCCCTTCGCGGCGGGCCACCCCTCTCTTAAAGCTTCTCGGTCAGCTCGGGGACGATCTTGAACAGGTCGCCGACGAGGCCGATGTCGGCGACCTGGAAGATCGGGCAATCCTCGTCCTTGTTGATGGCGACGATGGTCTTGGAATCCTTCATCCCCGCGAGGTGCTGGATCGCTCCGGATATGCCGATCGCGATATAGACTTCGGGGGCAACGATCTTGCCGGTTTGGCCGACCTGGTAGTCGTTGGGCGCATAGCCCGCGTCGACCGCCGCCCGGCTGGCCCCGACCGCGGCGCCGAGCTTGTCGGCCAAGGGGTCGAGCATCCCGTGGAATTGCTCCTTCGAGCCGAAGGCGCGGCCTCCGGAAACGATGATCTTGGCGCTGGTCAGCTCGGGCCGCTCCGATTTGGAAAGTTCGGCACCGACGAAGCTCGACTTGCCGAAGGCCGACCCTGCGTCGACGGCCTCGACGTCAGCGGAACCGCCGTCGGCGGCCGCCTTCTCGAACGCGGTGGTGCGGACCGTGATGACCTTCTTGGAGTCCTTCGACTTCACCGTAGCGATGGCGTTGCCGGCGTAGATCGGGCGGGTGAACGTGTCCTCGCCCTCGACCGAGAGGATGTCGCTGACCTGCATCACGTCGAGCAGGGCCGCGACTCGCGGCGCGATATTCTTGCCGAAGGTGGTCGACGGGGCGAGCAGTGCGTCGTGGCTTTCCATCAGCCTCGCAGCGACCGGAGCGACATCTTCGGCGAGCTGGTGCTCGAGGTGGGCGGAATCGGCGACGTGAACCTTGCCGACTCCAGCGATCGTCTTCGCAGCTTCGGCGACGCCGCCGACATTCGAGCCGGCGACGAGCAAATGAACCTCGCCGAGCTTGGCCGCGGCTCCGACGGTCGCAAGCGTCGAATCCTTGATCGCGCTTCCGTCATGCTCGACGAGGACGAGCGTCTTCATTTCGCGACTCCCAGCGCTTTGAGCTTCTCGACGAGTTCATCGACCGAGCCGACCTTGATCCCGGCCTGACGCTTGGGCGGCTCCGTTACCTTAAGGGTCTCGAGCCGGGGCGCGGTGTCGACTCCGTAATCGGCGGGCGACTTGGTCGAGAGCGGCTTTGACTTGGCCTTCATGATGTTGGGCAGGCTGGCATAGCGGGGCTCATTCAGCCGAAGGTCGGTGGTGACGATTGCGGGCGTCTGAAGCTTCACTGTCTCCAGCCCGCCGTCGATCTCGCGCGTCACGTTGAGCTCGCTGCCCGAGGCCTCGACTTTCGAGGCGAAGGTGCCTTGCGGCCAGCCGAGCAAGGCGCCGAGCATCTGGCCGACCTGGTTGCTGTCGTCGTCGATAGCCTGCTTGCCGAGAAGTACGAGGTCGGGGCTCTCCTCTTCGACCACGCCCTTGAGGATCTTGGCGACGGCGAGCGGCTCGATCTCGGAGCCAATTTCATCAGAGGTCTGCACGAGGATCGCCCGGTCGGCGCCCATCGCAAGCGCGGTGCGAAGCGTCTCCTGCGCCTTGGCCGGGCCGATCGACACGGCGACGATCTCGGTC
>DATAKH010000047.1:0-2300 GCA_036261735.1 Sphingomicrobium sp. | reverse complement strand
GCCGCGATGAGCAAGGAAATGCTCGCCGCCGGTCTTGCCGCCGCGGCGGCCGCGATCAGCGCCAGCCCGAAGGCGCGAAAGGCGATCAAGGACGCGGGAATGGACGCCGCGGACAGCGCCGACAAAGCAGCGAAGTCGGTGATGTCGAGCGCGACCAAGCTCGGCTCGCTGATCGCCGAAGCGGTGTCCGACGCGGCGCAGCGGATCATGTCCGGCAAGTGGCCAATGGACGAACAGCGCGCGACTGGCGGCGGCGGCGCCTCCGCTGGCGCGAAGCGCTCGACCGCGAAGAAGCCGGCAACAAGGAAATCGACCGCGAAGCGGTCGACGGCAAAACGCTCGACTGCGAAGAAGTCGACCGCTAGCAAATCGACCCCCAGGAAATCCACGGCGAGCGCCGCTGCCGCGAAACCGAAGACCACGCGCAAGCGCACGACCGCTGCCAGGAAGAGCGGGACCCGGGCGAAGAAAAGCTAGGCGGCCTGTCCGGCGAACTGCAGCCGGGCAAGGCTGGCGTAGAGCCCGTTCGCTTTGTTGAGGCTGGCATGGGTGCCTTCCTCAACGATCCGGCCATGCTCCATCACGACGATCCGGTCGGCGGCCCGGGTTGTCGCCAGCCGGTGCGCGATGACCATCGTCGTTCGGGTTTTCATCAGCCGCTCGAGCGCTTCCTGCACCAGCTTTTCGCTATGCGCGTCGAGCGACGAAGTCGCTTCGTCGAGGAGCAGTAGCGGAGCGTCGCGGAGGAGGGCGCGGGCGATGACGATCCGCTGCCGCTGGCCGCCGGAAAGCCGCGCTCCTCCCTCGCCGAGGAAGCTGTCGTAACCGTCGGGAAGCGCCTCTAGGAATTCGTCCGCGTTCGCTGCCCGTGCGGCGTCGACGATCTCTTGCTCGCTCGCGTCCCAGCGGCCGTAACGGATGTTGTCGCGAGCGGATGCCGCGAAGATGATCGTTTCCTGCGGAACCAAAGCGATGCGGCTTCTTACCGCGGCAGGGTCCGCATCGCGAACGTCGACGCCGTCGAGCAGGACCCGACCTTCCTGCGGGTCGTAGAAGCGGAGCGCGAGCTGGAACAAGGTCGACTTGCCGGCCCCTGACGGACCGACCACGGCCACCGTTTCTCCCGGAGCGATGGACAGCGACAGATCGTGAAGCGCCTTGTCCTCCAGCCGGGTGGGATAGCGGAACGTCACGCCATCGAACCGCAAGCTGCCGACCGCGGGCTCGGGCAGCGCCACCGGATCGGCGGGCGCGTGAATTTCGGCTTCGGCGATCATCAATTCGTGAAGGCGCGCCGCTGCGCCGGACCCGCGCAACAGGTCGCCGTAGGTCTCCGTCAGCGCCCCGAAGGCTCCGCCGACAAGGACTCCTGTGAACACGAAGGCGGCGATCGAACCGCCGCTCATCCGTCCCGCGGCGACGTCGCTGGCGCCTTCCCACAGGATCAGCACGATTGCTCCGAATACCAAAGCGATGACGGTGAAGGTCATCACCGCGCGCATCCGGAAGCGGCTCCGCGCAACTCCGAACGCCTGCTCGACAGTTCCACCGAAGCGGCCGAGCTCGCGCCCTTCCTGGCCGAAAGCCTGGACGACCTTCATCGCACCAAGGGTTTCCGACACCGTCGAGCCGACGTCGGCGATCCGGTCCTGCGAGGCGCGGCTGAGCGCCCGGATCCGCTGTCCGAACAGGATCACGGGGCCGAACACGACCGGGATTCCGATAAGGAGCATCCCGGCGAGCTTTGGCGAGAGCACGAACAGATAGATGATCCCGCCGACCCCGGTGGCAAGGTTCCGCAGCGCGATAGAGACGCTCGAGCCGACGACCTGCTCGAGGATCGCGGTATCGGCGGTCAGCCTCGACGCGATTTCCGACGGGCGGTTCTCCTCGAAGAAGCGCGGGGGCAGGGTGAGCAGGTTCTTCTGCACAGCGAGCCTCAAATCGGCCACTGTGCGCTCGCCCAGCCACGACACGAAGTAGAACCGAAGCGCCGTCGCTGCGGCGAGGATGACGACGATCATCAGCAGGTAATGGAAGGCTTGGGCAACCGCTTCCGGGCTGGCAGCGCCGGACCCGAACCCGCGGTCGATCACGCGCTTGAACCCGTAAGGGATGGCAAGAGTCGCCGTCGACGACAGGATCAGGAAGAACAGCGCTCCGGCGATCTGGCGCGGGTAGCGGCGGGCGAACCGCCACACGAGCATCAAATTGCCGAGCTTCGCTCTGGACTTTCCGGGCCCCGCCATGCCGCCGCGCCTAGCAGCCACTGCCAGTGTCCTCAACGTGGCCTGGAAACC
>DATAKH010000044.1:0-4686 GCA_036261735.1 Sphingomicrobium sp. | reverse complement strand
CAGCGGGCGCTGGTTGATGCAGGTGTTCTGGTTCGACCGCTGGAACTTCATTAGCGTGTAGATGTCGACGCCCGATTCACCCGCGCGAAGCTCGCCGGTGGCGCGAACGACGATACGGGTCGCATCGACCTGGTCGACGATGCCACCGCGGGTGGCGGAGATCGCCGCGCCCGAATCGCGCGCCACGGTCTCTTCCATGCCGGTGCCGACGAACGGCGCCTCGGCGCGAACCAGCGGCACCGCCTGGCGCTGCATGTTCGCCCCCATCAGGGCGCGGTTGGCGTCATCGTTCTCGAGGAATGGGATCAGCGAGGCAGCGACCGACACCAGCTGCTTGGGGCTGACGTCCATCAGCGTGATCTGGTCGCGCGGCGCCATCAGGAAGTCGCCGTTGCGGCGCGCCGAAACGATCTCCTCGGCGAAGGTCTTGTCCTTGTTCAGCTCGGCATTCGCCTGGGCGATCGTGTGCTTCGCCTCTTCCATGGCCGACAGATAGACGACGTCGTTGGTGACCTTGCCGTCGACGACCTTTCGGTACGGAGTCTCGATGAAGCCGTACTTGTTGACCCGGCTGAAGCTCGCCAGCGAGTTGATCAGGCCGATGTTCGGCCCTTCCGGAGTCTCGATCGGGCAGATCCGGCCGTAATGGGTCGGGTGAACGTCGCGGACTTCGAAGCCGGCGCGCTCACGGGTCAGGCCGCCCGGCCCGAGCGCCGATACGCGGCGCTTGTGAGTGACTTCCGACAGCGGATTGGTCTGGTCCATGAACTGCGACAGCTGCGAGCTTCCGAAGAACTCGCGGACCGCGGCAACCGCGGGCTTGGCGTTGATCAGGTCGTTGGGCATCACCGTCGACACGTCGACGCTGCTCATCCGCTCCTTCACGGCGCGCTCCATTCGAAGCAGGCCGATTCGGTACTGGTTCTCGAGCAGCTCGCCGACCGAGCGGACCCGGCGGTTGGCCAGGTTGTCGATGTCGTCGATCTCGCCCTTGCCGTCCTTCAAATTCACGAGCTCCTGGACGACCGCCAGAATGTCCTCGCGGCGGAGGGTCGTAACCGTGTCCTCGGCGTCGAGGCCAAGGCGCATGTTGAGCTTCACCCGGCCGACCGCGGACAGGTCGTAGCGCTCGGGGTCGAAGAACAGGCCATAGAAGAGCGCGTCGGCGGTTTCCTTGGTCGGCGGCTCGCCCGGGCGCATGACCCGGTAGATGTCGGACAGCGCCGAATCCTGGTCCTCCGACTTGTCCGCCTTCAGCGTGTTGCGCATCCAGGGGCCGGTGTTGACGTAGTCGATGTCGAGAAGCTCGAGGGTCTTGATCCCGGCCTCGTCCATCTTGGCGAGATTTTCCTCGCTGACCTCGTCGCCGGCCTCGATGTAGATCTCGCCGGTCTTCTCGTTGATCAGGTCGTAGGCGGAGAAACGGCCGAAGATTTCCTCGGTCGGGATGATGACGTTCTTCAGCCCGTCCTTGGCCGCCTGGTTTGCGCGCCGCGGCGTGATCTTCTCGCCCGACTTGAAGATGATCTCGCCGGTCTTGGCGTCGGCGACGTCGTACATCGGCTTCTGGCCGCGCCACGCCTCCGAGAGGTAAGGGATCTGCCAGCCGTTCTTGCCGCGCTCGTAGACGACCGTGTTGTAAAAGGTGTTGAGAATTTCCTCGCTGCTCAGCCCCAGCGCGTGGAGGAGCGCGGTGACCGGGAGCTTGCGCTTGCGGTCGATCCGGACGTTGACGATGTCCTTGGCGTCGAACTCGAAGTCGAGCCAGCTGCCGCGATACGGGATCACCCGGGCGGCGAACAGATACTTGCCGCTGGCGTGGGTCTTGCCCCGGTCATGGTCGAACAGCACGCCCGGCGACCGGTGCATCTGGCTGACGATCACCCGCTCGGTGCCGTTGATGATGAAAGTGCCGTTCATGGTCATGAGCGGCATGTCGCCCATGTAGACGTCCTGCTCCTTGATATCGATGACGGAACGGGCTTCGGTGTCGGGGTCGATCTCGAAGGTCGTCAGGCGAAGCGTGACCCGCATCGGCGCGGCATAGGTCAGCCCGCGCTGGCGGCACTCGTCGGTGTCGAACTTCGGCTCCTCGAGCACATAATGGTCGAAGTCGAGGTGGGCGGTCCCGGCAAAATCCTCGATCGGGAAGACCGAGCGAAGGGTCTTTTCCAAGCCTGACACATAGCCAATCGCTGGATCGGAACGGAGGAACTGCTCGTAGCTCTCGCGCTGGACCTCGATGAGGTTCGGCATTTCCGAGATTTCGTGGATGTTGCCGAAGATCTTGCGGATTCGCCGCGCGGAAGCTGTTCGGCCGGTGTTGAGGGCCGGAACGTCGATCGCCTGTGTCGCCATTATATTCCCTGCGCTACTGCGGCCCCGCGCCAGCGGTGGCTCGCGTTAACCGGCGTCGCCGGTGTTCAGTCCTGAGCGCTTGCCCCGCTTCCCTCTCCAATGCGTTGAGCCCGTGCGCCGGTTCGGGCCCTGTCCCGGAGAGGACGGGAAAAGCTCCGGGCGCACGACAGCGTGCGGCCAGAGCCGATATGTTTGGATGAAGCCGATATAATCCTATTTCGGCGGCTTGCAAGAGGGGGAAGGCGAGTTCGCAGTCACCCTCGTAGCGCCTTGATCGCCCCGATCCGCCCCGTCCCGCGCGCGGGCCTTCGCTTCGCCTTGCGGAACCAGAAGGAATAGACGGCGAAGGTGCCGAGCATTGCCAGCGAAAGGCCAGACAGGCTCATCAGCAGCTTCATCGCCAGGCCCCCAACCTTGGCGCTGTGCAGCGGGTAGAATTTTTCGACCACCGCCGCCAATAGCGGTCCAGTTGCCGGATCACTGATGGTGAGCAGGCGGCCGCTCTCTCCATCGAACTCGAGCTGGGTACGCCCGTTCGGAGTCCATTCGAACTCCTGCTTCATCCGCACGACGACTGGACTGCCGGGCGCTGCAGGCAGGCTGATGCGCCGAAGCGCAGCGCCCGGGAACGCCCCCTTCGACTGCTCGAGAGCGCTTGTCAGCACCGGCCCCGCCGGCGGCGCTGCGCCGGCAATTTCGCGAGCGCCCGCTGTGCCTGACCCGAGCGGCGCAAGCAGGACCTCGCCTGCCTTCGGGAAAACCATCAACACGCCCGTCGCCATCGACAGGACCAGAAGCGGTGCCGCGAGGATTCCGAGGTCGCGATGGTGCTTGACGATCGCCCCGGGGCTCATCCGCCTGGGAAGCACGGTCGGCCGGAATCGCCCGCGGCTTCGCAGCCACAGAAGGATCCCGGTGACAACGAACAGCAGCCCCGCAATTCCGGCGATTCCGGTGAGGGTTTCGCCCGTCGCCCCGGAAAACAAATGATGGTGCAGGTCGAACAGCCACAGCTCCGGCCGCGCCCATTGGCTCGACCAGCTGTCCACGACGCTCCCGTCCTGCCGAACATAGGCGCCGCCGCCGCCGGCATAGATCAGCAAGTGGAGCGCAGTCTCGTCGCTGGCGAAGGTGATCCGCTGCAACTCGCCCGTCGTGGCGGCTCGCTCGGTGATCGCCGCGATCGTGCCGACGTTTTCGGCAACGGGGTCGCCGGCGCCGGGAAGCGACACCCACTCCCCCTCCCACAAGAGGAGGGTTCCAGTCAGTGCCAGAAGCGCCAGCAGGAACCCGATGAAGCCGCCCGCCCAGCGGTGAATAGTCGAAATCGTCTTCACGACCGCGTCAGAACTCGCTGGTCACGCCGAGCGTGAACGTCCGGCCTCGCCCGGCGAAGAAGCGCAGATTGTCAGTCGGCCCCTGCGTGTCGCTGTAATAAGTGACATATTGCTCGTCGGTCAGGTTCTGGACGCCGAACACGACCCGATGCGATCCCATCCGGTATCCAAGCAGCGCGTCGAACAAGGTGTACCCATCGAAGTCGTTGCGCGGATCCTGCCCTTCGAACGAGCGCGAGAGATAGTTGCGCATCGTCAGCCGAGCGTCGAACGCCCCACGCTCTAGCGCAGCATAGAGGTTGAGCCGGTTGGGCGCGATGTTGGCGCCGTCCAAATCGGCATCCAGCGTTCCGTCTCCATCGGGGTCGGTGGTGCCATCGACCCTGGCGTAGGCGGCGCCGAGCCGGACTCCCTCGACGGGCGTTTGCCAGTCGGCGCTCAAGTCGAGCCCCTGTAGCGAAATCGGCTGCCGTGCAACGCTGAAGATGCCGTCCATCCCGCGCACCAGGATCGACCCCAGGTCGCTGTCGGACCACCAGTAGCTCGCGCTGGCGGTGACGGCGCCGCGGCGCCATTCCAGCCCCAGCTCGCGATTGTTTGAAACAACCGGCTCGAGCGACAGGAAGTCGTCCACCCGCACCCCGTCGGTATTGATCCCGCGCAGGATTCGCCCGACGTCGGCGATCGTATAGCCTTCCGCATAGGAAGCGTAGCCGCGAAGCCCGTCGACCGGCTCGACGACAACTCCGCCGTTGACCAGGGTCTTGCCGAAGCTCGGGCTTCCCCCCTCGACCGAGCGCGATCCGTAGGAGGCGAGGGTGGTGAAGTCGGGCACGTTGAGCTTCACGTTCTCGCGCCTGACCCCTCCTGCCAGCCGGACCTTGCCGTCGAGAAGCTTCAGATTGCCCTGGAGGAATGGCGCAATGCTCCGAAAATCGCTCTGCGGCACCCAGTGGCGCCCGGTCAGCAGCAGCGACTGCGCGGTGCGGTC
>DATAKH010000036.1:0-4672 GCA_036261735.1 Sphingomicrobium sp. | reverse complement strand
GAGCGCAGATGAGGTCGGCGCCGCCTGGGACTATGCTGTCGCCAACATGCGCGGCGACCGACCGCGGGTAATCGTCGAGGAATTCGTCCGCTTCGACAGCGAGATCACCCTTCTCACCGTCTCGACGAAGGACGGCGTGCTTTATTGCCCGCCGGTCGGGCACCGGCAGGAGCATGGCGACTATCGCGAAAGCTGGCAGCCTGCTTCGCTCCCCGGTGCGGCGCTGGCTTCGGCGCAGGACCAGGCGAAGCGGGTGGTCGAAGCCCTCGGCGGGTACGGAATCTTCGGCGTCGAATTCTTCATCCGCGGGGAAGAGGCGATCTTTTCCGAGCTCAGCCCGCGCCCCCACGATACCGGAATGGTCACCCTCGTCTCGCAATATCCCAACGAGTTCGAGCTTCACCTGCGCGCAGTGCTCGGGCTCCCGATTCCCGCCATCGACCTCGCCGGCCCGTCGGCGTCGGCAGTGATCCTCGCCGGCCGCGAGAGCGAAAACTTCGCCTATGAGGGGATCGCGTCGGCGCTCGCGCTCGGCGCCGCGGACAGACCGATAGACGTCAGGATCTTCGCCAAGCCCAGAACTCTGAAGAACCGGCGGATGGGCGTTGCGCTTGCCCGCGCTGCATCTATCGAGGAGGCCGTCGAGCGAGCGAAGGCGGCCGCGGCTGCCGTCCGAATCCGCTATGGCGACTAGCGTGAAGCCTTCGCCCGGCTTTTGCGTTGGCGTGGGGACAGGAGGACGAATGCGTATCGCAGCTTTTGCCCTGGCTTTGGCGCTTGCGGTGTCGGCCTGCGACAACGGCGGGCAGTCGCGAGACGCTCAGCCGACGCAATCGATCAAGGTCAGAAGTGACGCCCAAAAGGGGCTTCACGACGCCAGCGACCTGAACCGAGCGATCGCTCTGAAGCGCGCGATCTACGATTCCGGCTACCGTTGCCAGCGGATCACCAGCTCAGGCTATGTCGCCGACTACGAGAATCTGGAGATGTGGATGGCGCGCTGCGACGACGGGCGCGACTGGGCGGTGTTCATCGGCCCGGACGGAAGCGCGCAGGTTCGCGACTGCAAGGACGTCGCCCGCTTTGGATTGCCGGAATGTGCGATCGCGGACGAGGCGGCGGCCGAAGGCAACGCCGCTTAGTCGCAGCGGCGGCTTTCCTTATATTCGCCGGCCGCGGACTTTTCCTTGATGGTGACGCACTTGCCGACCCGGACCTCTTCGCGCCAGCTGCCGTCCGCATTGGTGACGCGGTTGCCCTTGGGTACGCGCTTGCCGTCCTTGATCTCGTAGTTCCACCCCTTGGGCGTCGCCTGCGGCTTCTGCTCCTGCGCCGCCTGGGCGGCAGCGGCCGCGGCAAGGCCGACCATCGCGCCTGCTGCAATGCTGATCCAAAGCGTCTTCATCACACTACTCCCTAGTGTTGCCTTATAGACAGACGCACGTGAACCCGCGGTGAAGCGGGGCGAGAGAATCCAGCGGCGAAATCGGGTGTGGGCTTAGCCCTGGCGAGCCTTGAAGCGCCGGTTCGTCTTGTTGATGACGTAGGTCCGGCCGCGGCGGCGGATGACTCGGCAATCGCGGTGCCGGGCCTTCAGCGACTTGAGAGAATTACGAACTTTCATCGGGCGCGCCGCCTCGTCCTTCAAAAACGTGGAATGTGGGAGGTTTCTCGAAAACCGGCGGCTCACCTATGGGGAGAGCGTCCGCAAGTCAAGATCGCCTAGCGGTCCGCCTTCGGCTGCGACGGCGCGAACGTGTCGCCGAAATAATCGCCCTTGTACCATAATGGCCGCTGGTCGGCGTCGGCGAGAGCGCGCGATATCCGGTAGTTGAGCTCGGCATAGCGGGCGCCCTGGTCCCACAGGATCGGCTGCGACAGGTCGTCGGTCGGCTGGTGATAGGTCTTGTCGAAGAACTCCTTCCACTTCGCCTCGCCGCCGTTCGCATAGCCGGTCATCAACAGGATCGCCGGGATTCCGCGGGTGACGAAGCGATAATGGTCGGAACGGACGAAGATCGCCTCGTCCGGCATCGGGTCGGGCGAGACCGATACGCCCATCGACCCGGCGGCATCGGCGATCGTTCGAGCGACCGTCGAATGGTCGCCGCCGAAGGCGACGATGTCGGTGAATGGATAGAGAAGCACCGGCATGTCGAGATCGACGACACCGACGATCTTGTCCCTGGGAACGGTCGGCTGGGCGGCAAAATAATCGGCGCCGCGAAGTCCCTTCTCCTCGCCGGTATTGGCGATGAACAGGACCGACCGGCGCGGCGGCTTGCCCGACGCGACGAACTTGCGTGCCGCCTCGAGCATCGTCGCCACTCCGGCGGCATTGTCGAGCGCGCCGTTATAAATCGAGTCCTCACCCGGCTTCGGGCTGTCCTTCACTCCAAGGTGGTCGAGGTGTCCCATCAGGACGACATATTCCTGGGCGAGCAGCGGGTCCGACCCCGGAAGGAGCCCGATAACTTCGGGACTGGTGAAATCCCGCCATTCCATCTCGTCGGTCAGTCGGAGCCGCGCCGGAATTGCGAAGCCGCGCATCGCGCCGGGGTTGTCTCCCGAGGCGATGAAACTCGAAAGGCTGTGATTGGCGGCGTCGAACAGCCGCTCCGCGGCCTGCCTCGAAATCGCCCCGACCACGGCGAGCGTGGTGCCCTCGCTCGCTGACTTGCCGGTGGGATCGACCCAGTCGATGACGGGCCGGCCGAACCGGCCCACACTGCCTCCGCGCCCGCCGGTCCCGGCGATCTGGATCAGCCCGGCCGCGCCCTTCGCCGCGGCGGTCGTCGACTTGCTCGAATCGAGATGCGCCGAAACCTCGCTCGGCAGGCCGCCGGGCGAGCCCTGGAGCGCGACGACGATCTTCCCGCGAACGTCGAGGCCGGCATAATCGTCGATCCCAAGCTTCGAATCGCTGACTCCGTGGCCGACGAAGACCAGAGGCGCGTCGATTTTGCGTGACTTCTGGGTCAGGCTCGGCCGCGCCGCGAACGCATTTTCGTCGAGCCTCACCACCTCGTTTCGGATCACAAGCGAGGCCTTGGGCGCGCTTTTGTGGTGCGACTGCCGGAACGGCACCTGCTGGTACCAGCTTCCGCCGGTGCCGCCCGGCTTCAGCCCGATCGCACGGAACTGCGATGCAACATAGGTGGCACCGATCTCATGGCCCCTGGAGCCGGTGTCGCGGCCGTCGAGGAGGTCGCTGGCCAGGAATTCCACGTCGGCTCGGACTCGCCCGGCCGCCGCTTCGTCTGCAGATTGCGGGGCAGGCGCCGCGGCAAGGGCAAGCAAGGCCAGCGGCGCGATCAGCAATCGGAAGGATTTCACTCGGCCTCTAGCCCCTGCAGCTTGCGCTCCCAGTGAAGCGCGTGGGTGACGATCACGTCGATGTCCGCAAAGCGCGGAGTCCAGTCGAGCGTTTCGACCAACCGGCGGTTGGACGCGACCAGAATCGGGGGATCGCCTGGCCGGCGCGGCTTCATCTCGCGCGGGACCGGCTTCTCGGCGACCCGGTCGACCGCGTCGAGGACCTCCAGCACCGACAGACCTTCGCCGTAGCCGCAATTGAGGACGAGATTGTCTGTGGGCCGCTCGATAAGCCGGTCGAGCGCCAGCACATGCGCGTCGGCAAGGTCGCTGACGTGGATGTAATCGCGGACGCAGGTCCCGTCAGGCGTCGGATAGTCGGTACCGAAGACATCGACGTGGCCGCGCTTGCCGACCGCCGCTTCGACGGCGATCTTGATGAGGTGGGTCGATCCCCTGCCGATCTGCCCGGCGCGAAGGTCGGGGTCGGCGCCCGAGACGTTGAAATAGCGAAGCGCGCCATAATTGAGCGGATAGGCCGCGGAACAGTCGGCAAGCATCCGTTCGGTCATCAGCTTCGACGCCCCATAAGGGTTGATCGGCTCTTTCGGGTCCTCCTCGCCGATCGGGACCCGCTCGGGCGAGCCGTAGGTGGCTGCCGTCGAGGAGAAGAGGATGTGGCGAACGCCCGACTCGACCGCCGTCGAGACCAGCGAATGGGTCGCGACCGTGTTGTTGGCATAATAAAGAAGCGGCTTCTCGACGCTTTCGGGGACCACGATCGACCCGGCGAAATGCATGATCGCGCTGATGCCCTGCTCGGCGAAGATCCGCCCCACCAGCGACCGGTCGGCGATATTGCCTTCGTAAAACGGCACATCTTCGGGAACGATTTCGCGGGTTCCGTTGGACAGGTCGTCGACGACCGCGACCGGCCAGCCGCCGTCCTTCAGCGCGAGGACCGCATGGCTGCCGATATAACCGGCGCCGCCGGTGACCAGGACTGATGGTTTGGGCATTGCCGGTGGCTAGCGAAGGGGTGCCGCTCGCGCCAGCATTCTCGGTGGGCGCCGGCTCAGAAGATGGCGTCGAGCAGCCCGAACACGACCAGAAGCCCGATGATGAAGACGAATAAGACGATGCAGCCAATTGCCCTGAGCACCACTAAGCTCCTTCCTGATCGAACTCTCAGGATAATGTACGAGGGGCCGGCTGCGGAGTTCCGGGCGGGCTCACTTCAGTCGCGCGGATCTCCCGCCCGACCCCGCAAAACGTTCGGATATCTCCGCGGTATCTTTGGCGCTCAGGAACGCGCGGACCGCTTCGGCCGAGATCGCGCGGCCGAACAGCCATCCCT
>DATAKH010000034.1:0-14057 GCA_036261735.1 Sphingomicrobium sp. | reverse complement strand
ATATCGTGCAGCCGACCCCGCAAACGGTCGACGCTCTGATGAAGCTGGACCTTGCCGCGGGCGTCGACGTGGAGATCAAGCTGGCCTGAGCCGGTTTGGAGTCACAGACGGAGGATACCGCGGAGCCATTGGCTCCGGCTGCGTCCCCGCCGCTCCTCTTTAAGGAGCATTAGCCCAGGCGGGGCACGCGGAAAATTTGGATGGGCTGCAAGCACTTGGGGATCGTCCCCACGTGCCTCTGTGTAGGAGCAACTGGTCGTGCGCACCGGCGTGATCGCGAAGAAAGTAGGAATGACCCGCCTGTTCCAGGCGGACGGCCGGCATGTGCCCGTAACCGTCCTTCAGCTGGACGAAGTGCAGGTCGTGGGCCGCCGCGAGGCGGACCGTGACGGCTATACCGCCGTCCAGCTCGGCGCCGGCAAGGCGAAGGCGAAGAACGTGGCGAAGCCGCAGCGTTCGGCTTTCGGCAAGGCCGAGGTCGAGCCCAAGGCGAAAGTCGCCGAGTTTCGTGTCGCCGACGACGCGCTTCTCGATGTCGGAGCTACGCTCAGCGCCGATCATTTCGTCGCCGGGCAGCTGGTCGACGTCTGCGGCGTGACTCAGGGCAAGGGCTTTGCCGGAGCGATGAAGCGCTGGGGATTCGGCGGCCTTCGCGCCACCCACGGCGTTTCCGTCTCACACCGCTCGCACGGTTCGACCGGCAACCGCCAGGATCCCGGCCGCGTCTTCAAGAACAAGAAAATGGCCGGGCACATGGGCGCGCGTAACCGCACCCAGCAGAATCTCGAGGTCGTGCGCACCGATCCGGCGCGCGGCCTTTTGTTCATCAAGGGCTCGGTGCCCGGACACAAGGGCAGCTGGCTGACGGTGCAGGACGCGATCAAGGTCCCGCGCCGCGACGACATTCCCTACCCGGCCGGCCTCTACGAAGCCGCGAAGGCGGAACAGGCAGCCGAGGAGCATGCCGCTGCCGGACTGGTCGACGAGGGCGCCGTGCACGAGATTCCGGCGCTTCCGGGCCAGGACGAAGTGGAAGCGATCGCCGCCGAGCAGACCGCCCACGTCGAAGAAGAGAATGCAGCCGCCGCCGAGGGCGAGGCTCCAGCCGCTGACGCCGCCGAGGGCGAGACCCCGGCAGGCGACGAAAGCAAGGAAGGCGAGTGATGAAGGTCAAGGTCCAGAGCCTCGACTCCGGCAAGGGCGGGGACATCGAGCTCAACGACGCGATTTTTGGGTTGGAGCCGCGCGCCGACATCCTTCACCGGGTCGTGACGTGGCAGCTCACCAACCGCCGCGCACCCGCGCGGGCGGCTCGCGAGCGAAGCGAGGTCAACCGCACCGGCAAGAAGTTCGGTCGCCAGAAGGGCGGCGGAACGGCTCGCCACGGCGATCGCCGGGCCCCGATTTTCGTCGGCGGCGGCAAGGCCCACGGCCCCCGCGCCCGGGTTTTCGTGTCGAGCCTCAACAAGAAGGTCCGCGCGCTCGGCCTGAAGATGGCGCTGTCGTCCAAGGCTCGCGACGGTAACCTGATCGTCGTCGACAACCTCGACCTGCCGGAGGGCAAGACGAAGGCGCTCAAGAGCCGCCTCGGCAATCTCGGCCTTGGCAAGTCGGCGCTGGTGATCGACGGCGATGCGCTCAACGTCGGTTTCGCGCGGGCGTCTTCGAACCTCGAGAGCATCGACCTGATGCCGGCGGTCGGAGCCAATGTTTACGACATCATGCGCCACGAGACGCTGGTCCTGACCCGCGCCGCGATCGAAAAGCTGGAGGCTCGGTTCAATGGCTAAGAAGCAGCAGGCCAAGGCTGAAGCACGTCACTACGACGTCGTCCTCAGCCCGCACATCACCGAGAAATCGACCATGCTTTCCGAGCATAATGCGGTCGTGTTCCGGGTCGCATCGGGCGCGTCGAAGCCGCAGATCAAGGAAGCCGTCGAGGCTTTGTTCGACGTCACGGTGACCGGCGTCAACACGATCGTCACCAAGGGCAAGAGCAAGCGCTGGAAGGGCAAGCCCTACCAGCGGTCCGATTTCAAGAAAGCGATCGTCACCCTCGGCGAGGGCCAGACCATCGACGTGACGAGCGGGATCTAAGCCATGGCACTCAAACAATATAAGCCGACCAGCCCGGCGCGCCGCGGCCTCATCCTCGTCGACAAGTCGGCGCTGTGGAAGGGCAAGCCCGTCAAGGCGCTCACCGAAGGCAAGCGCAAGAGCGGCGGCCGCAACAACAAGGGCCACGTGACCTCGCGCGGAATCGCCGGCGGCCACAAGCAGAAGTATCGTTACATCGACTTCAAGCGGCGGACCTGGGACGTTGCGGCGACCGTCGAGCGGATCGAGTACGACCCTAACCGGTCGGCCTTCATCGCGCTCATCACCTATGAAGGCGGCGAGCAGGCCTACATCATCGCCCCGCAGCGTCTCGCTCCGGGCGACAAGGTTATCGCCGGCAAGAAGGTCGACGTGAAGCCCGGCAATGCGATGGAAGTGGGCCAGATGCCGGTCGGAACCATCGTCCACAATGTCGAGCTCAAGCCGGGCAAGGGCGGGCAGATCGCGCGCGCAGCCGGCACCTATGTGCAGGTCGTCGGCCGTGACCGCGGAATGGTCATCGTCAGGCTCAATTCAGGCGAGCAGCGCTATGTCCGCTCCGACTGCATGGCGACGGTTGGCGCCGTGTCGAACCCGGACAACGGCAACCAGACGCTGGCCAAGGCGGGCCGTACCCGCTGGCTCGGCAAGCGGCCGCTGACCCGCGGCGTCGCCAAGAACCCGGTCGACCACCCGCATGGCGGTGGTGAAGGCCGGACCTCCGGCGGCCGTCATCCGGTTACCCCGTGGGGCAAGCCGACCAAGGGTGCCCGCACTCGTAGCAACAAAGCGACCGACAAGTTCATCATCCGGTCGCGTCACGCGAAGAAGAAGGGTTAAGCAATGGCCCGTTCCGTCTGGAAAGGCCCGTTCGTCGAGCTTTCGCTTATGAAGAAAGCGGAAGCCGCGCAGGACAAGGGTGGCCGAGCGCCGATCAAGACCTGGTCGCGCCGCTCGACGATCCTGCCGCAGTTCGTCGGCCTCACCTTCAATGTCTACAACGGCCGCAAGTTCGTGCCGGTGTCGGTCAACGAGGACATGGTCGGCATGAAGCTCGGCGAGTTCGCTCCGACGCGCACCTTCCACGGCCATGCGTCCGACAAGAAGGGCAAGCGCTGATGGGCAAGCAATCCGCACCCCGCAAGGTCGGCGACAAGGAAGCGCTCGCGGTCGGAACCACGATCCGCGGTTCGGCCCGGAAGCTGAACCTCGTCGCTCAGATGATCCGCGGCCGCAAGGTCGAGGAGGCGCTCAACATCCTTAAGTTCTCGCCCAAGGGAATGGCCGAGGATGTCCGCAAGGTGCTCGCCTCGGCGGTCGCCAATGCGGAGAACAACCATAATCTCGACGTCGACGCTCTGGTCGTCGCCGAAGCGAGCGTCGGCAAGTCGCTGTCGATGAAGCGCTTTGCCACCCGCGCCCGCGGTCGCTCGGCGCGCATCGTCAAGCCGTTCAGCCGCCTTCGGGTCATCGTTCGCGAGCAGGAAGAAGCGTAAGATATGGGCCAGAAAACCTCACCTGTCGGGCTTCGCCTGCAGATCAACCGGACCTGGGACAGCCGCTGGTTCGCGGAAGGCCAGGATTACGGCCGGCTTCTGCTCGAGGACCTCAAGATCCGCCGATACATCCTCGACCTGCTTCCGCAGGCCGCGATCTCAAAGGTCGTGATCGAGCGCCCGGCGAAGATCTGCCGGATCTCGATCTACGCGGCTCGCCCGGGAGTCATCATCGGCAAGAAGGGTGTCGACATCGAGAAGCTTCGCAAGACTCTTCAGTCGATGACGTCCAGCGACGTCAGCCTCAACATCGTCGAAATCCGCAAGCCCGAGGTCGACGCCAAGCTCGTCGCCCAGGGAGTCGCCGACCAGCTCGAGCGCCGGATCGCGTTCCGACGGGCGATGAAGCGCGCGGTCCAGTCGGCCCTCCGCCTGGGCGCGGAAGGGATCCGGATCACCTGCGCCGGCCGTCTCGGCGGCGCCGAGATCGCACGCACCGAATGGTACCGCGAGGGCCGGGTTCCGCTGCACACGCTTCGGGGCAACGTCGATTACGCCGAAGCCGAGGCGCACACCGCCTACGGCGCCTGCGGAGTCAAAGTCTGGATCTTCAAGGGCGAGATTCTGGGTCACGACCCGACCGCCCAGGACCGGCTGATGATGGACGCGCAGACGTCCGGAGTCCGCCCGGCCCGCGACGATCGCCGCCGCTAGGCCCTGGGGTAAAAAGAGATGCTGCAACCAAAGCGCACCAAATTCCGCAAGGCCTTCAAGGGCCGGATCCATGGCAACGCCAAGGGCGGAACCGAGCTCAACTTCGGCGCCTTCGGGCTGAAAGCCATGGAGCCGGAGCGGATCACCGCGCGCCAGATCGAGGCGGCCCGCCGCGCGATCCAGCGCCACATCAAGCGCGCCGGCCGCCTTTGGATCCGCGTGTTCCCGGACGTGCCGGTAAGTTCGAAGCCCGCCGAAGTCCGGATGGGCTCGGGCAAGGGCAGCCCCGAGTTCTGGGTCGCCCGGGTCAAGCCCGGCCGGATCCTGTTCGAGCTCGACGGAATTCCGGGGCCGCTTGCGAAGACGGCGTTCGAGCGCGCCGCCGAGAAACTGCCGATCAAGACCAAGGTCGTCGCCCGCCTGGGCGAGAAGCTGGTCGAGGAGGAACGTTAAAGTGGCCGCGATCGACGATCTCAAGGTCAAGACCGACGACCAGCTGCAGCAGCAGCTGCTCGAGCTAAAGCGCGAGCAGTTCAACCTGCGTTTCCAGTCGGCGACCAACCAGCTCGAGAAGCCTTCGCGAGTGACGGAGGTCCGCAGGACCATCGCGCGAATCAAGACGCTTCAGAATCAGCGCGCCGGCCAGCAGGCCGCGAAGGCGTAAGGAGAGGAATTCAGATGCCAAAGCGCGTCCTGATCGGAACGATTGTCTCGGACAAGGGTGACAAGACCGTCACTGTCCGGGTCGACCGCCGGGTGAAGCACCCGCTGTACGGGAAGATCATCCGCCGTTCGAAGAAGTACCACGCTCACGATGCCGACAACGCATTCAAGATGGGCGAGCAGGTGCGGATCGAGGAATGCAAGCCGATCTCCAAGTCCAAGACCTGGACGGTGATCGAGCGGATCGGCGCTGCCAAGGCGGCCGTGATCGACATCGACGAACCCGACGTCGTCGCCCCTCCGGCGGAGGAAGCGGTGGAGCCGGAGAAGACCGAGAAGAAGCCGGCCAAGGCCTCGAAGGGCAAGGGCAAGGCAAATGCCGAGGACGTCGCTGAAGCCGACGCCGAGGCCTGAGCGATTTTTGAAAGAGGATAGGGTCGAACAATGATCCAGATGCAGTCAAACCTGGACGTCGCGGACAACAGCGGCGCGAAGCGCGTCCAGTGCATCAAGGTGCTGGGCGGCTCCAAGCGCCGGGTAGCCGGAGTCGGCGACATCATCGTCGTTTCCGTCAAGGAAGCGGCGCCGCGCGGCCGAGTGAAGAAGGGCGACGTTCACCGTGCGGTGATCGTCCGCACCGCCAAGGACATCCGCCGTCCCGACGGTTCGGTGATCCGCTTCGATTCGAACGCCGCGGTTCTCGTCAACAAGGCTGACGAGCCGATCGGAACCCGCATTTTCGGCCCGGTCGTCCGCGAGCTTCGGGCGAAGAAGCACATGAAGATCATCAGCCTGGCGCCGGAGGTTCTGTAATGGCCCAGAAAATAAAGAAGGGCGACACGGTTGTGATCCTTGCCGGTAAGGACAAGGGCAAGACCGGCGAGGTGACGAAGATCATTCCGAAGGAGGACCGGGTCCTCGTTTCGGGAGTGAATGTCCACGCCCGCCATCGCAAGCCGACGCAGCTGAACCCGCAGGGCGGGATCGAGCGCAAGGAAGCGCCGCTGCACATCTCCAACGTCGCGATCGCCGATCCCAAGAGCGGCGAGCCGACCCGGGTCCGCTTCGAGGAGCGCGACGGCAAGAAAGTCCGGGTCGCGGCCAAGTCGGGAGAGCTGATCAATGGCTGACAACGAAACCAAGGTCGAGGAGGCCGAGGTGGCTGAGAAGAAAGCCGCCAAGCCCGCAAAGCCGGCCGGCAAGTCCTACACCCCGCGCCTAAGGGCGGACTATGACGAGCGTATCGTCAAGGCGATGATCGCGAAGTTCGGCTACAAGAGCCGCTTCGAGGTTCCTCGGCTCGAGAAGATCGTCATCAACATGGGCGTCGGCGAGGGCACGAACGACAAGAAGCTCGTCGAGAAGGCGGCTTCCGAGATGGAGGCAATTGCCGGCCAGAAGCCGGTGATCGCCAAGGCCAAGAAGTCGATCGCCCAGTTCAAGCTGCGCGAAGGCATGCCGATCGGATGCAAGGTCACCCTTCGCCGCGAGCGCATGTACGAGTTTCTGGACCGGCTGGTCACCATCGCGCTTCCGCGAGTCCGCGACTTTCGCGGCCTGAACCCGAAGTCGTTCGACGGCCGAGGGAATTACGCGATGGGCCTCAAAGAGCAGATTGTCTTTCCCGAGATCAATTACGACGACATCGACAAGGTCCGGGGCATGGACGTCATTGTAACCACCACCGCGAAGACGGACGAGGAGGCGCGCGAGCTGCTGCGCCTGTTCAACTTCCCGTTCCCCGCGGAAGCAGAGGAAAAGCAGGCCGCTTGAGCGGTCTGCTTCTAGGAGAAGAACTTAAGTCATGGCGAAACTGAGTTCGATCAACAAGAACGAGCGTCGAAGGAAGCTCGTCGAGAAGTACGCGTCGAAGTACGAGAAGCTCAAGGCTATCGCGAACGACGAGTCACGCGACGAGACCGAGCGCCTGATCGCGCGCCTGAAGATGGCCGAGATCCCGCGCAACGGTAACCCGACCCGAATCCGCAACCGCTGCGAGCTGACCGGCCGCAGCCGGGCCTATTATCGCAAGTTCCGCCTGTCGCGGATCATGCTCAGGGAGCTGGCCAACAAGGGCCTGATCCCGGGCGTCATCAAGTCGAGCTGGTAGGAGGATCGAGTATGGCGATGAATGATCCCCTGAGCGATCTGCTCACGCGAATCCGCAACGGCCAGCAGGCGCGCAAGGACTCTGTCCTGACGCCGGCGTCGAAGCTTCGCGCCTATGTGCTCGATGTGCTTCAGCGCGAAGGCTATATCCGCGGCTACAGCGAGGAAGCGATCGCTGGGCAGCAGGGCCTTCGGATCGAGCTGAAATATTTCGAGGGCCAGCCCGCGATCCAGCACCTGGCACGCGTTTCGAAGCCGGGCCGCCGGGTCTATTCGGGCGCCAAGGACCTGCCGCGAATCCGCAACGGCCTAGGCGTCGTGATCGTGTCGACCCCGCGCGGCGTCCTCTCCGATGCCGAAGCGCGCGAACAGAATGTCGGCGGCGAAGTGCTCGCGGAGGTGTTCTGATGAGCAGGATCGGGAAAAGGGCGGTTGCGCTCCCGGCTGGCGTTAGCGCCAGCACCGAGGACCGTACGCTTAGCGTGAAGGGCCCCAAGGGTACGCTTCAGCTGCAGATGCGTGACGAAATCCGCTACGACATCTCCGAAGACGGGATCAGCGTCGTTCCCGCCAACGACTCCAAGGAGGCGCGTGCCTTCTGGGGAATGCAGCGGACGCTGGTCCAGAACCTCGTCACCGGGGTCACCGAGGGCTTTTCGAAGACCCTCGAGATCAGCGGCGTCGGCTATCGCGCTCAGGCTCAGGGCAAGAACCTGCGTCTTCAGCTCGGCTACAGCCACGACGTCAACTTCTCTGTGCCCGAGGGCGTCGAGGTCAAGACTCCCGACCAGAACACGGTCGAGATCAGCGGCATCGACAAGCAGAAGGTGGGCCAGGTCGCGGCCGAGATCCGCCGCTGGCGCAAGCCGGAGCCTTACAAGGGCAAGGGCATCAAGTACCGCGGCGAGTATATCTTCCGCAAAGAAGGCAAGAAGAAATAGCCATGGCGAAACTCTCTCTCTTCGATCGACGTCGCCAGCGGGTGCGAAGCGCCCTTCGCGCCGTCTCGTCGGGCAAGCCGCGTCTGTCGGTGCACCGCTCGGGCAGGCACATCTATGCCCAGGTGATCGACGATTCCGCCGGCAGGACGGTGGCCGCCGCTTCGACTCTCGACAAGGAGCTGAAGGGCAAGGCCAACGCGACCCGCGAGGGCGCCGCGGCCGTCGGCAAGGCGATCGCCGAGCGAGCGAAGAAGGCGGGCGTTTCGTCGGTCGTATTCGACCGTGGCGGCTTCCTGTTCCATGGCCGCGTCAAGGCGCTGGCCGATGCCGCTCGCGAAGGCGGATTGGAGTTTTAGATGGTGCAAGAGAACGAAACCCCGGAAGTGACCAAGGACGGCGTCGAAGAGGCGCAGGTTGAGGTCCCCGCTAAGGAGGACGCGGTCGTCGAGACCGAAGGTTCCGCCGAGCCGGCTCCGCACGAGCCGCCGCAGGAGCAAGAGCGTCCGCGCGGCGGTCGTGGCGGACGTGGCCCGGGAGGCGGCGGACGCGGCGGACCGGGCGGCGGACGTGGCCGTGGCGGCGGCGATCGTGGCGGCCGTGGCCGTCGTGACGACCGGCGCGGTGGGCGCGGCGGCGACGACGGGGGCGAGGAGCTGATCGAGAAGCTCGTCCACATCAACCGCGTTTCCAAGACCGTTAAGGGCGGCAAGCGCTTCGGCTTTGCGGCGCTGGTCATAGTCGGCGACGGCAAGGGCCGCGCAGGCTTCGGCCATGGCAAGGCCCGCGAGGTTCCCGAAGCGATCAGCAAGGCGACCGCGGCAGCCAAGAAGGCGATGATCCGGGTCCCGCTGCGCGACGGCCGGACTCTGCATCACGACGGTCTCGGCCACTTCGGCGCCGGTCGAGTGACGATCCGCACTGCCCCGGCCGGAACCGGAATCATCGCTGGCGGCCCGATGCGCGCGATCTTCGAGAGCCTCGGCGTTGCCGACGTCGTCACCAAGTCGGTCGGCACGTCGAACCCGTACAACATGATCCGCGCCACCTTCGAAGCGCTCAAGGAGCAGACGAGCCCGCGCTCGGTTGCCCAGCGTCGCGGCAAGAAGGTCGCCGACCTGCTCGGCCGCGGCGGTGCAAGCACGGCCGAGGCGGAAGCCCAGGCCGAAGCGATCACGGAGTAAGAGTGATGGCGAAGATCAAGATCACCCAGACGGGTTCGCCCATCCGTCGCGACAAGACTCAGCGCGCGACCCTCGTCGGGCTCGGCCTCAACAAGATGGGCCGGACCGTCGAGGTGGAAGACACGCCGGACGTTCGCGGACAGGTCCGCAAGGTCCAGCATCTGGTAGCCGTTGAAGGCGCCTAACCACCCGCGCCCGTAGGGGCGCAGCGCGAAAAAAGCGAAAGCGAGTGCAAAGACATGAAACTGAACGAAATTCGTGACAACGAGGGCGCCCGCAAGGGCCGCATGCGCGTCGGACGCGGAATCGGCTCGGGCAAGGGCAAGACCGCCGGGCGCGGCCAGAAGGGCCAGAAGAGCCGCTCGGGCGTGTCGATCTGGGGCTTCGAGGGCGGCCAGATGCCGCTCCACATGCGGCTCCCGAAGCGTGGCTTCAATAACCCGTTCGCGCGCGACTATGCCGAGGTGAACATCGGCGCCGTCCAGAAGGCGATCGACTCCGGCAAGCTCGACTCGAAGGGCACGCTCGACCATGACGCGCTCAAGGGGGCAGGCCTGGCTCGTGGCGGCCGCGACGGCGTCCGGCTGCTCGGCAAGGGCGAGCTGAAGGCAAAGCTCAGCGTCCGCGTCGCCGGCATCTCCAAGGGCGCCCGCGAGGCGGTCGAGAAGGCCGGGGGTTCCGTCGAGATCATCGAGGCGAAGAATCCGGCCGAGCTGGCTGCTGCGAAGAAAGGCAAGGCGCGCGACGCTCGTCTCGCTGACAAGGCAGCCAAGGCCGAGGCCTGAACGTCATTGCACAGAGTGTAGGCCACCTGGCAATCCAGCGGCACATGACTGGATTGCTTTGCCACGCTCGCAATGGCGGCAGGGCGGCCTATATGGGCCGCAGAGTTTAGGGGAATTCAGGTAAATGGCATCCGCAGCCGAGCAACTCGCTTCCAGCATCAGCCTTGCGAACTTCTCCAAGGCGACCGAGCTCAAGAAGCGCCTGTGGTTTACGCTCGGCGCGCTCGTCCTCTTCCGCTTCATGTCGTACGTTCCGATTCCAGGCGTCGACCCGGCCGCGATGCAGGCGCTGTTCGACACTCAGAGCGGCGGCGTCCTCGATATCTTCAACACCTTTTCCGGCGGTGCGCTCGAGAGGATGAGCGTCATCGCGCTTGGCGTGATGCCCTACATCACCGCGTCGATCGTCGTTCAGCTCGGAGCGACGATGTACGGACCTTGGCAGGCCCTCCGCAAGGAAGGGGAAGCCGGGCGCAAGAAGCTTAACCAATACACTCGTTACCTGACCGTGCTGCTGGTCCTGGTCCAGGGCTACATGGTCGTTCGCGGGCTTGAATCGCAATCGGTCCGGCAGGGCATCCAGGCTGTCGTCGAGCCGGGACTGGTGTTCGAGGCGGCCGGGACGATCAGCCTCGTCGGCGGCACCTTGTTCCTGATGTGGCTGGGCGAGCAGATTACCAGCCGCGGCATCGGCAACGGCATATCGCTGATCATCATGGCGGGGATCGTCGCCCACCTTCCGCAATCGGTCGCGCAGCTGTTCGAGGGCGGCCGAACGGGCACGATGGACCCGCTCCTCGTTGCCCTGATCATTTTCCTGACTCTGGGCCTCGTCGCCTTCATCTGCTTCGTGGAGCGGGCGCAGCGCCGGGTCCTGGTCCAGTATCCGAAGCGGCAGACAGCACGCGGCGCGATGCAGCAGGAGCGCTCGCACCTGCCGATCAAGATCAACACCGCCGGTGTGATCCCGCCGATTTTCGCTTCGTCGCTGCTGCTGATGCCGCTGACAGTCATCCAGTGGATGGGCTCCAGCGCTCAGTCCGGCACCAGCACCAGCGATTGGCTGATCACCATCAGCACCTACCTTCAGCACGGCAGCCCGCTGTACATGCTGATCTACGGCGCCGGCATCATCTTCTTCACCTTCTTCTACACCGCGGTGCAGTTCAACAGCGAGGAAACGGCCGAGAACCTGAAGAAGCACGGCGGGTTCATCCCCGGGATCCGTCCCGGCAAGGCGACCGAGCATTATTTCGATTATTTGCTGACCCGGGTGACGGTCGTGGGGTCGATCTATTTGGCGCTGATCTGCCTCGTCCCAGAGTTCCTGTTCGCACAGGCGGGGGTGCCCTTCTATCTCGGCGGCACCAGCCTGTTGATCGTCGTCAACGTCACGATGGACACGGTGACCCAGATCCAGAGCCATCTGATTGCCCACGAATATGGCAATCTCATCAAGAAGGCGAAGCTCAAGAGCGGGCGCCGACGGTAGCCGCCGACAGTGGGGCACCGGCAAATGAACATCATCCTCCTCGGCCCTCCCGGGGCCGGCAAGGGCACCCAGGCGGCGCGGCTTGAGAGCAACCGCGGAATGGTCCAGCTTTCGACCGGCGAGATGCTCCGTGCGGCGGTCGCGAAGGGGACTCCGGTGGGACTGAAGGCGAAGGCGGTGATGGAAGCCGGCGAGCTGGTCAGCGATGCAATCGTCAGCGCTTTGATCGGGGAGCGGCTCGACTCGATCGGCGACAAGGGCGCCATCTTCGACGGCTATCCGCGGACTCGCGCGCAGGCCGAAGCGCTCGACCTGTTGCTTGCAGACCGCGGCCGAAAGCTCGATGGGGTGATCGAGCTGGACGTGGACGAAGAGGCGCTCGTCGAGCGGATCACCGGCCGGTTCAGCTGCGCCAAATGCGGCGCGCCCTATCACGATCGGTACAAACTCCCGAAGACCGAGGACACTTGCGACGTTTGCGGAAGCCACGATTTCAAGCGCCGGCCGGACGACAATGAAGAGACGGTCCGGACCCGGCTCGCCGAATATCGCGCAAAGACGGCGCCGATCCTGCCCTATTACGAGGAGCGTGGCCTAGTCCGGCGGGTGGAGGGGATGGCGCCCGTCGACGATGTCGCAGCCGCCATCGACGCCATTCTGGACGGGCTGGAATAGCTGCTGCATGCTCCCCGCCTGGGGGTGTTTATGAAATTTGCAATCGCGCTTTTGCTGCTTGCCGTGCCGGCACCGGCGGCTGCCGAAGTGGTCACGGCCTCGGCGAACGGGTTCGAGCTTCGGCATTCGGTCGAGGTGCCGCTGCTTCCCGCAGAAGCGTTCGCCGCCTTTGGACAGGTCCAGAGCTGGTGGGGGGCCGATCACACCTACAGCGGCAAATCGGCAAACCTCAGCCTGAAGCTCTTGCCGGGCGGCTGTTTCTGCGAAGCCCTTCCCAACGGCGGGGGCATCGAGCATTTGCGGGTCACCTATGTCGACCCCGGCAAACGTGCCGTGCTCACCGGTGCGCTAGGGCCGTTGCTCTACGAAGCGGTTGCGGCAGTGATGGATGTGAAGGTCGACAAGATCCCGGGCGGATCGAGAGTCACCATGACGTATAAGGCTTCGGGGTTCGCTGCCGGAAACGCCGATAAGCTGGCGCCGCTTGTCGACCAGGTGCTTTCCGGCCAGTTGGACGCCTACCGCGACTTCGCCTCGCCGGAACCCGACCAGCGCTAGGCGCGATCGAGCGTCACGAAACGAAAGCCCGGGCGCCCATTGTCCGGGGCGTGGACCTCCACCTCCGTCTCGGCCCAGTCGGCCTGCTTTCGAGGATCCGGCATCACCGTGTCCCCTTCGATGTCGTCAACGACCTCGGTCAGCTCGACCCGGTCGGCGATCGGCAGGAACAGCGCGAACACGTCGGCGCCGCCGATCACCGCCACCGGTTCGCTTCCGGCAAGAGCAAGCGCTTCCTCCGCACTGTGCGCCACCTCCGCGCCCTCGGCTTGCCAGTCGCGGTCACGCGTCAGGACGATGTGGCGCCTTCCGGGAAGCAGCCCCGGCAGGCTCTCGAACGTCTTGCGGCCCATGATCATGACCGTTCCCATCGTCACCGCCTTGAATCGCTTGAGGTCGGCGGGAATGTGCCACGGCAGGGTCCCGCCACGGCCGATCACTCCGTTCAGCGAGCGGGCAACGACCAGGGTGATGCGGGGGCGAAGGCTCATTCGCCCGATTTGCCGTGCGGCGGCGCCGATGCCAAGTAGCGCAAGGTGAGCGACGCCCAATCAGCGCTAATCGACGAGGTCCGCAGCCGCTTCGGAACGAAGGCCGCGATCACCGACCCCGCCGACATCGAGCCGTGGCTGACCGACTGGCGCGGTCGCTATCATGGCCGAGCGCTGGCAATCCTGTCGCCCGCCTCGACCGAGGAAGTCGCGGCGATCGTCCGCCTCGCCGCTGACCGGCGCGTGCCGCTTGTCCCGCAGGGCGGCAACACGTCGATGGTCGGCGGGGCGACGCCGCCTGCGGACGGCTCCGCGCTCATCCTGTCGCTCCGGCGGATGAACCGGCTCCGATCGATCAGCGCCGAGCACAATGCAGCAATTGCCGAGGCGGGCATGATCCTCGCCGATCTGCATGAGCAGGCGGCTGCGGTCGGGCGCAGGTTCCCGCTTACGTTGGGCGCGCGCGGAAGCTGCACCGTCGGCGGCCTCGTCTCGACCAATGCCGGTGGCACCCAAGTGCTCCGTTTCGGGACCATGCGTTCGCTGGTTGCTGGGCTGGAGGCGGTGCTTCCCGACGGTTAGATCCACAACGGCCTGTCCGGCCTCAAGAAAGACAATCGCGGCTACAGCATCGACCAGTTGCTGGTCGGTGCGGAAGGGACGCTCGGCATAATCACCGCAGCCGCGCTTCGCCTGGTGCCGGCACTTTATTCGCGCGCGGTCGGCTGGGCTGGGGTGCGCGATCCGGCGGCGGCGCTCGCCTTGCTTCGCGACTTCGAAGCGCGAAGCGACCGGATCGAGGGCTTCGAGCTAATCCCCGCCGATTCTCTGGCCCTGGTGCTCGATCACATCCCC
>DATAKH010000026.1:0-2243 GCA_036261735.1 Sphingomicrobium sp. | reverse complement strand
TTGGGCGCCCTAATGCTCGACAACCGGCTGGTCGAGGACGTCGGGCTGAAGCTCAAGCCGCACCATTTTCACGAGGAGCTTCACGCGCGGATCTACGAAGCGATCCTCAAGCTCACCGACAAGAATATGGTCGCCAACCCGGTGACCCTGCGGCCGATGTTCGAGGCCGACGAGGCAATGAAGGAAGTCGGCGGTGCCGGCTATCTCGGCAAGCTCACCGGCTCGGGCGCGGCACTGATCGCGGCCAAGGATTTCGCCCAGCAGATTTACGACCTGGCGCTTCTCCGGGCGCTGATCGGTGTGGGTCGCGAGCTAGTCGAGAATGCTCTCGACACCAGCGAAGAGGTTGCGCCGATCGAGCAGATCGAGCGCGCCGAAACCGAGCTTTACAAGGTCGCCGAGGAAGGCGGGGCCGAGGGCAAGGCGAAGAGCTTCGCCGAAGCGACGCGCGAGGCGCTCCAGACGGCGGAGCGTGCTCTCAACAGCGGCGGGCACCTGTCCGGCCTGACGACCGGGCTGGAGAACCTCAACAGCAAGATCGGCGGCTTGCACAACAGCGACCTGATCATCGTCGCCGGCCGTCCGGGCATGGGAAAATCGGCGCTCGGGACCAATATCGCCTTTTCCGCCGCGCAGCGATTCATCCGCGACACCGAAGACGGCATCGAGGCAGAGAAATCGGCGGGTGCCGCGGTCGCCCTGTTCAGCCTCGAAATGTCGGCCGACCAGCTGGCGACGCGTATTCTCGCCGAGCAATCGGGGATCAGCTCCGAAAATTTGCGGATGGGCAAGATCAGCAAGCAGGAGTTCCGCGAGCTCGCCCGGGCGGCGGCCGCCCTCGAGAGCCTGCCGCTCTACATCGACGACACGCCCGGCCTTACGATCGCCGCGCTTCGCGCCCGAGCCCGCCGCCTCAAGCGGCAGAAGGGCGTCGGACTGGTCATCGTCGACTATCTGCAGCTGCTCCAGGGGACGGGCCGCAACGGCAACGACAACCGGGTCCAGGAAATCTCCGAGATCAGCCGCGGACTCAAAACTCTGGCGAAGGAGCTGAACGTGCCGGTCATCGGCCTTTCGCAGCTAAGCCGAGCCGTCGAGCAGCGCGAGGACAAGCGCCCGCAGCTCTCCGACCTTCGCGAATCGGGGTCGATCGAGCAGGACGCCGACATCGTCCTCTTCATCTACCGCGAGGATTATTATCTGGCTGCCAAGCAGCCGGCCGACGACCATCCCGATTTCGCTGAGTGGCAGGAAGAGATGGGCCGCGCCTACGGCCGCGCCGAAGTCATCGTCGCCAAGCAGCGCCACGGCGCCACCGGCAAGGTGCGCCTGAAGTTCGACAGCCGGACCACCAAGTTCAGCGACCCTGTCGACGAAGGATTCCTACCCGAAGCCCGGGGGTGACCGTTTGCCATCTTCGGACGATGCAATAAGGGGGCGGCACCGCAACCCGGAGCATCGCAATGGCCGAGCAATATGATGTCGTCGTCCTCGGGTCGGGTCCCGGCGGCTATGTCGCCGCGATCCGCGCCGCCCAGCTGGGGCTGAAAACGGCCATCGTCGAGCGCGAAAGCCTTGGCGGCATCTGCCTCAACTGGGGCTGCATCCCGACCAAGGCGCTGCTTCGCTCCGCGGAAGTGTTCCACCAGATCAAGCACGCCGACGCCTACGGGCTGTCGGCGGGCCAGCCCGGATTCGACCTGGGCAAGGTGGTCAAGCGCAGCCGCGACGTCGCCGGCCAGCTCAACCGCGGCGTCACCGGGCTGATGAAGAAGAACAAGATCGCCGTTCACATGGGCGAGGGGAAGCTCACCGCGAAGGGCAAGCTGTCGGTGACTGGCGCCGACGGTAAGGCGACGGAGCTAACGGCCAAGCACATCATCGTCGCGACCGGCGCGCGAGCGCGCGATCTGCCGTTTGCGAAGGCAGATGGGCAGCGCATCTGGACCTATCGTCATGCGATGACGCCGAAGGAAATGCCGACCGAACTGCTGGTCATTGGATCGGGCGCGATCGGGATCGAATTTGCCAGTTTCTACGCCGACCTGGGCGCCAAGGTGACCGTGGTCGAAATGCTGGACCGGGTCGTGCCCGTTGAGGATGCGGAGATCAGTGCGTTTCTCGAGAAGCAGCTGACCAAGCAGGGCATGCAGGTCCTGACGTCCGCGGGCGTCGAAAGCCTCAAGTCGGATGCCAAGGGCGTCGCGGCGGTGATCAAGACCAAGGATGGCAAGTCGGCGGAG
>DATAKH010000013.1:0-4199 GCA_036261735.1 Sphingomicrobium sp. | reverse complement strand
TGAGGGGCTCCCGCTTTGGTCTGGCGCGACCGCGGCGTGGTGCTTCCGGCTCGACCGGCGGAACCCGAATTTCCTCGCCGGCCGCGATCCGGTCGCCCGGCGTTACCCGCTTTCCGTCGACCCGCAACTGACCGGTGCGTGCCCAGCGAGACACCATGTTGAAGCTGATGTCGGGCTGGTTGCGCTTGAACCAGCGATCGAGGCGAATGCCATCGTCATCTTCGCTGACCGTGAATGTCCGGGCGTCCGCCATGGCCGCCCCCTTAGCGACTGAAGCGGCGAAAGCTAACCCGCCGCCTTGCCCGACCAATGTTCGAAGGCCTGCCGTTGGAGCCGCCGAACGAGCTTCATAGCCTCGGGGCCGGTCCACAGGCCGTCATGGCCATGGAGGATCGCTCCACCCACCCACCAGCCCTGCCCCGGCAGTCCGTCCGACTGGCGGACGACGAGCACCGCCAGCTCGGGCTCGCCTCGCTCCGCAGCGTCATCGTCGACGACGGATAGGACCTTGCACAAGGCCCGCATCTTCGGTCGGGTGAAGCGGTGTCCGAGCGCGTTGAGCAGTTCCGAATAGGTGATTGGCTCGCCGGCGGAGGCGGAGGCGATGAGCAGCCGCCTGACCTCGGCGGGATCGGCAAGCAAACCGGCCTGGCTCATCCCTCCGGCTGTTTCGCCACCGGGGTCAGCTCGAACACCTCGAGTTTGGCACCGCTTCGCGGCCACGGGATCACCAGCCGCCACTTGAACGGTGCGATCCTCTCGAACACGCCGGCCATGTCGCGTTCGGGATCCTCGCTATAAGCCAGCGGCTCCTGCTGGTTGCCCAAGGCAAGACTTCCAAGGAAGATCATTCGATCGGGGAAATCGTCGTCCATTAGCTGGCCCGCGGGGCGCTGGCTGCCGGTCTGCTTGACGATCGTAAGGCCGCCCTCGTCGTCGCTGAGGACATAGCAGAAGAATGGCTGGAATTTTTCGAAGACCGGAGACTTGGGCTTGTCCTTGCCCAGCCTGATCATTCGGCAATTGTAGCTTCCCGGGGTGGGCTGCGGGCGGGGAAGCGCCGATCGCGGCTCCAGCAACGCGCCCTCGGCGGCTATGGCTTTGCCGAACTTCGGCTTCGCCTCCATCAGGGCCTGTTGCCACGCCAGCCCGAGGCGATTTATCCGGCTCTGGTCGCTGACATTTGCCAATTGCTTCCAGGCGTCGCCGGCTGACGGCTCCTCGACGATGACGCTGGCTCCGCTTCGCGGGCGATTGTTGATCGCGTCGCAGCCAGCGACGACTGCAACGGCAGCCATAATCCCAAGCGACGTGGCAAGCCTCATCCGCATGGCCGCGACTCTCGCAGTCCGGCGGTTCCGATGCAACCAAGGCGAACTTGACCAAGGCCTTTCACTTGCCGTTGTCCCCGGTTACGCGCCCGGCTGATGAATCCCCGGGCGCAGGTCACCGACAAAAACGCACGGCACGGCTTGTGGTTCGGAGTCGCGGCCTACGGTCTATGGGGAATCCTGCCGATCTACTTCAAGGCGCTCGCGGATGTAGGCGCGATCGAGATCGTCGCCCATCGAGTCCTGTGGTCGGTGCCGTTCCTCGGGCTTCTGCTGTTTGCAATGGGCGGCGGGGCCGAGCTCCGCCGGGTGATCCGCCAGCCTCGCACTCTGGCAATCCTGGCCGTTACCGCCGCGCTGATCGCCGCCAACTGGCTTCTCTACGTCTATGCCGTCACGAGCGGCCGAATTCTCGCCGGAAGCCTCGGCTACTATCTCAACCCGCTGGTCAACGTGCTTCTCGGGCGCGCCGTGCTGAAGGAGCGGCTTAGCTGGCTGCAGTGGCTTGCCGTAGCGGTTGCGGCCGCCGGAATCTCTGGGCTCGCCTTGCAGGCGATCGGGCAATTGTGGATCAGCCTCGCCCTCGCGGCGAGTTTTGCCACCTACGGATTGCTCCGCAAGATCGCTCCCGTGGAAGCCGTTGCCGGGCTTGCGGTCGAGACGACGATCCTGTTGCCATTGGCGCTGCTGTGGCTGGGCTTCGTGATCATGAGCGGCGGGCCGGCATTCGGGCCCAGCGACCAGGACATGGTCCTCCTGCTCCTCGCCGGAATCGCGACGACGGTTCCGCTCATCCTGTTCACCGCGGCCGCTCGCCGGCTCCGCTATTCGACGTTGGGAATGCTCCAGTTCATCGCTCCGACCCTGCAATTCCTGTGCGCGGTTTTTCTCTATGGGGAGCGATTCACTGCTGCGCACGCGATCGCCTTCGGTTCGATCTGGCTCGCGCTCGCCCTTTATGTGGCCGCGATTGTCCGGACTCCGAAAGCGCCGGCTTCGGCCATGGCGCCGGAATAGAGCGGAACTGGCGAGCCATTGCCGCATTCGTTCGTGAGATGACCTGCAAGCTCGCCTCATTCATACCCGCGATTCTGCTCGCCTCGTGCGCGACCGCACCGGCGCCAGCGCCCGGAATGGCCTGCGGCATTACCGGCGCGAGTGACTGGAGCGCCTGGGTGAACGCAATGCCGGGGCCCAACGCCCGCCCGGCTCTGATCGCGACCGGCAAGGTCACCGTTCCGTCCGGCGGATGGACCTTTGCCTGGCGCGACCTGCGGGTCATGGAAAGCTATCCGGTTCAGGTCGTCGCCGAGCTCGAAGCCATTCCGCCTGCTGGCGGCGCCAGCCAGGCGTTCGTCTCCCATGACATCCGAGGCGAGTGGCCGGTCGATCCCCCGGTCGGCGCCTTCACCGTCCGCTGCGGCGACATGGTCCTGGCGCGCGTCAGCCCTGTGGAAACTGCGCACTAACTGCTAAGCGGGCACTCTCAAAAGAGAGGGCAAGCATGCTGAACCTCGTTTCACTGATTATCGGATTCGTGGCGCTCGTCTTTGCGGCAATCGCCTTCCTGCCTCTGCTCGGCTTGGCCAACTGGCTGGTCGTGCCGCTGGCAATTTTCGGGGCGGCAATCGGCGCGATGGGGCGCGGCACAGCGGGGCGTAACCTCAATATCCTGGTGATCGTCATCGGGGTCTTCCGGCTGATGCTTGGGGGAGGAATCTTTTGAGCCAAGAGCCGCGAATCGACGCATACATCGCACGTGCCCAGCCATTCGCGAGGCCTATATTGGAGCACGTACGCAAGCGCGTTCATGCTGCCGCCCCGGACGCCGAAGAAGCAATGAAGTGGGGTGCCCCGGCTTACACGCTCGGCGGCAAGATCCTGCTGATCACTGCCGCGTTCAAGAAGCATGCCGCGGTCAACTTCTGGCGTGGGCAGGAGCTTTGCGGGAAGGAGGCAGCGGCGGATGCAATGGGCCAGTTCGGCAAGCTCACGTCGGTGGACGATTTGCCCGCTGACAAGGAGCTTGATCGGCTGATCCGCGAGGCCGCCGAGCTCGCGAAGACCGCTCCGGCGCCGCGCAAGGTGAAGCATGCCGCCAAACCCGCACCGAACATGCACCCGGAATTTTCGGCAGCGCTGGCGAAGGCACCGAAGGCAAGGGCGACGCTCGACGGCTTCTCGCCCTCTGCGCAGCGGGATTATCTCGAGTGGATCTCCGAGGCGAAACAGGACGCGACTCGCCAAAAGCGGATCGCCACTGCGGTGGAGTGGCTCAGCGAGGGCAAGAAGCGGCACTGGAAATATGAGAAGTGCTGACTAGCGCTCCTTGACGTACCGCCCGGGAGCGTCCTCGATCGCCTTGAGCTTGCCCTTCCCTGGGATTCGCGCACCTTCCGTCTTCACGGACTTCGGCGCCTGCGCCTTCAACCACTCCAGCCAGTCCGGCCACCAGCTCCCCTTGTGCTCGGTGGCGCCGGCGATGAAATCCTCCAGCGTTCCGCACGGCTCGTCATTGACCCAGTGGCAATATTTCTGCGCGGCCGGAGGATTGACCACGCCGGCGATATGGCCGGAGCCGGCCAGCACGAAGCGCTTGGCGCCGCCGATGTGGTCCATGATCTTCCAGACGCTTTGCGGCGGGGCGATATGGTCCTCGCGCCCAGCCTGGATGTAGGCGGGCAGGTCAATCGTCGATAAATCTATGGGCACGCCAGCGACACTGACCCCGCCTTTTTCGACCAGCCGGTTGGCCTTGTAGAGGGTTGCAAGATAGTCTCGGTGCCAGCCCGCCGGCAGGTTGGTGACGTCGCTGTTCCAGTGCAGCAGGTCAAACGGCGCCGGCTCTTGCCCAAGCAGATAATTGTT
>DATAKH010000009.1:0-8236 GCA_036261735.1 Sphingomicrobium sp. | reverse complement strand
CACAAGATCCTGTCCTACAGAAGCACTAGTGTGCCTTAAGCTGCCGGATGAGGTTTCCGGCGCCGTCCTCCTCTTGCCTCGACTCTGCTCGTGCGCCGTCGCCTCGCGCGCGCACGCACGCGCGCGTAGCGTTCGCTGCGTTCGCTGCGTTTCGGCCGCCGCGACCGCCGAAAAACACCGCCGCTTGAAGCCATTTTGCGGCGCACCCATATCGCTGCTGTGGGGGGAACGCAGACCATCGAGGTGCAACTCGAGCCGGCTCAGTCGGGCTGGCGGCTCGACCGCGCGCTGGCTGCGGCGGTGCCGACCCTGTCGCGCGAGAGGCTGAAGGCGCTCATCCGTTCCGGCGGCCTCACATCGGGCGAAACACCGCTCCGCGACCCCGCGACGAAGGTTCGCGGCGACGAGCGGTTCCTGCTCCAGGTTCCCGAACCCGAGCCGGCGCACAACGAGCCGCAGGAAATCCCGCTCGAAGTCGTCTTCGAGGACCCGCACCTGCTGGTTATCGACAAGCCCGCGGGGCTGGTCGTGCATCCTGCGGCAGGGAACCGCGATGGCACCCTCGTTAACGCACTTCTTCACCACTGTGGTGAGTCGTTGTCCGGGATCGGCGGTGTTGCGCGGCCCGGCATCGTGCACAGGATCGACAAGGACACCTCCGGTCTCTTGGTCGTGGCGAAGAGCGACGTCGCCCACGAAGGACTGGCGAAGCAATTCGCCGCGCACAGCATCGACCGCAAGTACCTCGCAATCGTCTCCGGGCTTCCCAAGAGCAGCGGCGGCACCGTCGATGCCCCGCTGGCGCGGTCGGCCTCTAACCGCAAGAAGATTGCGATAGTCGAAGACGGACGCGGCAGGCGCGCCGTAACTCACTGGAAGCGCCTCGAAATACTCGACGACGCGGCACTGGTCGAATGTTCGCTCGAAACCGGGCGGACCCACCAGGTGCGGGTCCATATGGCGTCCCTGGGCCACCCTTTGCTCGGCGACCCCGTTTATGGCCGTTCGAGGCCCCATCGCGAGCTGTTGAAAGAATTGGACTTTCACCGACAGGCTTTACACGCCGCAAGGCTGGGATTTACTCATCCCGTAACGAAGCACCGCCTGTCGTTCTCAAGTGGCATGCCAGCCGACATGCAGGAACTGTTCACTCGACTTCGTGTATAAGAATAGAAGCGGCCAAGCGCTCGCCCAAGAAGCGCGCGGCCACAGGGAGATGGATCGAAATGGCAGCAAAATCTGGCGGCGCGATGTCGATTCCCGCATCAGGCGGGGAAGCCGGCCTCAACCGCTATCTTGCCGAAATCAAGAAATTCCCGATCCTCGCCCCTGAGGAGGAATATATGCTCGCCAAGCGCTGGCGCGAGCACGGGGACACGGAAGCGGCGGCCAAGCTCGTCAACTCCCACCTTCGGCTCGTGGCGAAGATCGCCATGGGCTACCGCGGCTACGGCCTGCCGGTGAGCGAGCTCATTTCCGAAGGCAATATCGGCCTCATGCAGGGCGTGAAAAAGTTCGAGCCCGATCGCGGTTTCCGCCTCGCGACTTACGCGATGTGGTGGATTCGAGCCTCGATCCAGGAGTTCATCCTGCGCTCGTGGAGCCTCGTGAAGATGGGCACGACGGCGGCGCAGAAGAAGCTGTTCTTCAATCTTCGCCGGATGAAGAACCAGATCGACGCCTTCGAAGAGGGCGACCTCAAGCCGCAGGACGTGACCAAGATCGCCACAGACCTCGGGGTGACCGAGGACGAGGTCGTCTCGATGAACCGCCGCATGTCGATGGGCGGCGACACCTCGCTCAACGTTTCGTTGAAGGGCGACGAGGGCGGCGAGAGCCAGTGGCAGGACTTCCTTGTCGACAGCGGCCCGCTTCAGGACGAGCTGGTCGCCGAGGCGGAGGAGAGTCAGGTGCGGCACGACCTCCTCGTCGATGCGATGGACAGCCTCAACGAACGCGAGAAGCATATCCTCACCGAGCGCCGCCTGACCGACGACCCGAAGACGCTCGAAGAGCTCAGCCAGGTCTACGGCGTCAGCCGCGAGCGGATCCGCCAGATTGAGGTCCGCGCTTTCGAGAAGCTGCAGTCCTCGCTGATCAAGCTTGCCGGCGAGAAGAAATTGCTTCCGGCCGCCTGAGGCGGGTTAGCGCTTCTCCGTTTTGAACTTCTTCTGCGTCGGCGCGTCGGGCATCGCCTCTGCCATCGACGGCACTTTCCTTACGTCCGGCTCGTCGTCCTTAGCGACATTGTCGGCTGCCCAGGCGCCGCGCTTGCCCATGGGCCGCGGCTTGCCGGTGGTGCTGTCCTTGGCCGTCTGGTGCTCAATCTCGCTGTTGAGCTCGGCCCCGACGATCAGCGCATAGGCCGACAGGTAGATCCAGGTCAGCAGGACGATGATCGTCCCCAGCGATCCGTAGGTCGCACCGTAATCGGTCACCGATGTGACGTAGAAGCTGAAAACCAGCGTCAGCAGCAGCCAGATGATAGCCGCGAACAGCGACCCGGGCGTGATCCATTGCCACTGCGCATGTTCGCGCGACGGCGCGAACCGGTAGAGCGTTGCCGCGACCGCCGCGGCGGCCAAAGTCAGCGCCGCATAGCCGCCGATTTTCCCCACGCCGACGACCACTCCGGATACCCCCGGCACCAGATTTGTAAGGAATGTCAGGCTCGTCGCCGCGACCAGCGCAAGCAGCGCCAGGACAACGCCACCAAGCGTTATCGCCGCGGCGATGAGGTAAAAGCGTCCAAGCGACCTCTTCTCCTTCTCCACATAAGCGATGTTGAGAGCCCCGATGATCGCCCCGGCTCCGTTCGTCCCGCCGTACAGGGCAACAAGAAGCGCAACCAGAATGCCAAAGCCCCTCGTCTCCCTGGTCATCTTGACCGCGGCAATGAGCTGGTCGGCGATCAGCTGGGCCGCGTCGGGCGGAAGAATCATCGTAATCGCGCGCACGTTGCGAACGACGGTCTCCGGGTCGGCGAGCACGCCGTATGCGAGCACGATCATGCCGAGCAGAGGAACGAGAGCGAGGAAGCCGTAATAAGTGACGCCCGCGGCGACGAGGCCGACATTGTCCTGCCACGCCCGCTTCCAGGTTCGCGACGCAATGTCCTTCCACGCCTGCGACGGCATTCGCCACGGCGATGTCACCCGGTGGCCGTGCCTGTCGGCTGCTCTGCCTTTCCGCTTCGCCATCAAGCGAACAAAACCTGAGCCGGACTGCCGTTCCGGGGGGCTTGCGTTCGAAACGATTCCGTCCGACGCTGTTCGTTTCGGAAGAGCGCGTGAGCGCCTTCATAAAGAAGCGACTCGCGCGCCCGCTGACACGGACGAGAGGAGAGTCGCATGCCCCACGCAAATGGCGTCAATTCCAACGGCACTCGAGCAATCGCGCTGGTCGGACCGGCCGGCGCGGGCAAGACCAGCGTTGCCGAAGCGATCCTGTTCGCGGCCGGAGCGACCGACCGCCACGGCTCCGTCGGCAACGGCACAAGCATCGGCGACTCTAGCCCGGAAGCGCGATCGCGCGGCGGCTCGACCGAGCTCAACCTCTATAATTTCGATTTCCTCGACGATCATTTCGCGCTGATCGACACGCCCGGGTCAGTCGGCTTCACCGCCGACGGAGCCCGCGCCATAGCGCTCGCCGACCTCGCCATCGTCGTCGTCGATCCCGACCCCGCGCGCGCCCCTCTCGCGGCGCCAGCTCTTCGCGCGCTCGACGAGCAGGGCATCCCGCATATCCTCTTCGTCAATCGAATCGACCAGGCGCACGGCCGGATCCGCGACCTCCTCTCCGCCTTGCAGCCCGTCAGCGTGTCACCGCTGATCGCGAGGCAGATTCCGATCCGCGACGGCGAGAAGATCACCGGCTTCGTCGACTTGGCGCTCGAACGGGCCTTTCATTACAACGGCAAGGACAGCGAGCAGATCGACATCCCCGGCGAAATCCAGGACCGCGAGCAGGAAGCGCGCAACCAGATGCTCGAGCAGCTGGCGGACCATGACGACGAGCTTCTCGAGCAGCTGGTGATGGAACAGCCGCCCGAGCAGGACCGCGTCCTCAAAGACCTTGCCCGCGAGACCGGAGAGAGCCTCGCGGTTCCGGTGCTGTTCGGCTCTGCCGAGAGCGGCTGGGGGCTTGGACGTCTTCTCAAGGCGTTGCGTCACGAAACGCCGGGGCCGGAAAGCACTGCCGGCCGGCTCGAGGTCAGCGATCCATCGCTGCACGTGTTCAAGATCCACAGCGGCGGAACGGTCGGCCGGCTTGCGCTCGCTCGAGCGCTCGGCGGCCGAATAAGCGAAGGCTCCGACCTCAGGACTCGAAACGGCGAGACCGCGCGCCTCGGCGCCTTGTTTCGGGTGCAGGGAGAACGCACCCAGAAAGTTTCGGAGGCAAAAAACGGCGACATCGTCGCGGTCGCCAAGATCGACCATGTCAAAGCCGGGGAGTGGCTGAGCAGCGGCACCGTCCCGCCCCCAATCGACGTCGAGCTTCCTTCCCTCAACTGCGCGTTCGCGATCGAGCCTGCCGACCGCAAGGACGATGTGAAACTGTCCGGCGCCCTTCACCGGCTTCTCGAGGAGGATCCCGCGCTCGTGCTCGAGCAGGACGAGGAGACCCACGAAATGCGGCTCCGGGGAGTCAATGACGAGCACCTCAAGACCGTGCTCGCCCGCCTCAGCCGCCGCTATGGAGTCGAAGTGAAGTCGCACGCGCCGACGATCGGCTACCGCGAATCGATCCGTAAGACGGTGACCCAGAAGGGCCGCCACAAGAAGCAGTCCGGCGGCCACGGCCAGTTCGGCGACGTCATCATCGAGGTGAAGCCGCTCCCCCGCGGATCGGGCTTCCAGTTCGGCGACAGGATCACGGGCGGCGCAATTCCCAAGCAATGGATCCCGGCCGTCGAGGACGGAGTCCGGGAGGCGATGCGCAAGGGGCCCCTCGGCTTTCCGGTCGTGGATGTCGCGGTGACCTTGATCGACGGCAGCTATCACAGCGTCGACAGCTCGGAACTGGCATTCCGGCTGGCGGGACGCCTCGCCATGGCCGAAGCACTGGCCGCGGCCGGGCCGCACCTGCTCGAGCCGATGCAGAAGGTCGGCGTCGTCTGCCCGTCCAGCGCTGCAAGCCGTGTGAGCTCGGCTGTCGCGAGCCGGCGCGGCCAGATGCTGGGCATGGCGCCGAGGGACGGCTGGACAGGCTGGGACCGGATCGACGCAATTATCCCCGAAGCTGAGCTTAGCGGGCTGGAGGCTGAGCTTCGGTCGCAAAGCCAGGGCCTGGCCAGCTACGAGGCCGAGTTCGATCATCTCGCCGAGCTCAACGGCCCGCTCGCCGACAAGGTGGTCCGGCAAAGCGTCCCCGAGCCGGCATAGGCCCTAGCGACAGCCCTCTGTCTTTCGATTAAGCGGCGCGAATGCGCCATTGGTTCAAAGACCAGCACATGCGGTCGCTGCTGAAGAACAGCAGCTATCTTGGCGCGTCCCGGATCGTCGCGGCAATTGCCGCGGTCGTGACGCTGGCGATCACCGGGCGCGCGCTCGGCGTGATGATGTTCGGGCTTCTGATCCTGATCCACAGCTACGCGCAGGCGGCGAGCAGCCTCAGCAAGTTCCAGTCGTGGCAGATCGTCGTCCGCTATGGAGGCGAGGGACTGGTTGCCGGGCGGCCGGAGGACTTCAAGGTCGCGACCGGCTTTTCGTTCGGCCTCGACATCCTCAGCGGCATCGTTGGAATGCTTCTGGCGATGGCCGTGCTTCCGCTGATCGGCGGCTGGTTCGGCATTCCCGACCGCTACATCCTGCTCTCGATACTCTACTGCACCGTCATCCCCACGATGCAGGCGATGACTCCAAGCGGGGTGCTTCGGACCCTCGACCGGTTCGACCTCGTCAGCTGGGGCGGGATCACCTACCCCATCGCGCGCATGGTCCTCGCTGCGATCGCCTGGGCAAGCGACGCGCCATTCGAAATCTATATCGCGATCTGGTGGGTCACCGACCTTGGCGGCGATCTCTACATGTGGTGGCTGACCCACCGCGAGCTCAAGCGCCGCGACATGGCCGATGCACTCCGGCCGACGCTGAGGCCGCATCCGCTCAAGGGCGCCTGGAAGTTCGCGATCCGGGTCAACGTGACGTCGAGCCTGACCGCTGCGTGGGGCCCGATCGCAAGGCTGATCGTCGGTGGCCTTCTGGGACCCGCGAGCGCCGCTTTCTACCGCGTGGCCGCGACCCTTGCCGACAGCGCGCAAAGGCCGACCGACCTGCTCGCCCGCGCTTTCTACCCGGAGGTGATGCGGCTCGATCCCCGGACGAAGCGCCCGTGGAAGCTGACGCTTCGTGGCGCTGCCATCGCGGCCATGTTCGGAGTCCTCGCTGTCCTTCTGGTCGCCTTCGCCGGAGAGCCTCTCATCCAGCTGATGTTTGGATCGCAGTTCGCTCCCGCATACCCGGTGCTTGCGGTGCTGATCATTGCCCCGCTCCTCGCCATGATCTCCTTTCCGCTGGAGCCGATGCTTTACCGGCTCGACCGCTCGGATGCGCCCCTGACGGCGCGGATAGTGGCGACTACGGTCTACTTCGTGATCGTTGCGCCGCTCAGCTGGCGCTTCGGGGTGCAGGGCGCGGCGGCGGCCTTCGTAATCGGCACTGTCGTGTTCGTCGCGATACTGAGCCTGCAGCTGTGGCGCGAATATCGCCGCCTTCATCCCGCCAGCAGGTCAGCGAAGGCCCTCGACGACTGCTAGCGGACGCCAGTCGTCAAGGCCGTGCTTCGCCGCGAAACCCGCAGGCATGGACTGTCCCTGGGCGATGCCGCCGGTGACGTAAACGCAATCCATCCCCATTCGCGCGGCGCCGAGGGTGTCGGTCTCCAGCCCGTCCCCGATTGCGAGAATTTGATCGGGTGGAGCGTCGCCGGCCAGTCGCAGCGCGTGGCGGTAGATCGCCGGATAGGGCTTGCCGTACCATTCGACGCGTCCGCCGAGTTCGATGTACCGGTCGGCGATCGCGCCGGCGCACGGCACCGGCTGACCGTCGAGGATCACAACCCGGTCGGGATTGAGGCAGTGCATCAGCACGTCGCGCTCGGCCAGCGGGCGGATTTGCTCCTCATATTCGGCGACCTGCCTGCGCCTGCCGTCGAGACCGGAGCAGGCGAGCTCGTCGAAATCGCCGGTGTCCGTGATTCTTACTCCACTGCCTTCGAGGATTGCCCGATCCGACTGGGTGCCGATGAACCCGACCGGCCGCGCCGCCTTATTGAGCGCCTCGATTCCTGCATCGCCGCTGGTGGCGATGCCGTCCCACAGCTCCGGATCGAGCCCGAGCCGGACCAGCTGGCGGGCCACCGCCTCGGCCGTTCGCGGCGCGTTGGTGATGAGGATGGTCGTTCGGCCCTCGCCGCGCCATCGCGCAAGCCGCGCCGCGGCGCCGGGGTAAAGGTTCACGCCGTCGTGGATGCAGCCCCAGATGTCGCAGAGGATGACCCGGTACCTGTCGCCAATCTCGTCCAGGGTCGGTGAGGGCGCCATCACGCCGGCTGCGGCGGCGCCTCGACCTGCGTCTCGTCGGGTTCCGCGGCCGAGATCACCTGCGCCGCCACCAGGTCGCCGACAACGTTGAGCGTGGTCCGGCACATGTCGAGGAAGCGGTCGACGCCCAGCACGATGGCGATCGCCTCCGGCTTGATCCCGACCATGGCCAGGATCAGCGCGACGACCGGAAGCGAGCCGGCGGGGACGCCCGCCGTCCCGATTCCGCCGAGGATGCAGACCAGCATCACCATCACCTGCTGCCATAGCGTCAGCTCGACCCCGAAGAATTGCGCGAGGAAGATGACCGTCACGCCCTCGAACATCGCGGTCCCGTTCTGGTTGGCGGTGGCGCCGATGGTGAGGACGAACCTTGCAATTCGCCGGGGCAGGTTGAGGTTCTCGTCGGCAACCTTGAGCGAGGTGGGAAGCGTTGCGTTCGACGAGGCCGTGGAGAAGGCCATCACGCTCGCCTCCTGGGTCTCGCGGAAGAAAGCGAGCGGGTTTTTCTTGCCGAGTGTCGCAAGCAGGATCGGGAATACCACGAACATCTGGATCGCAAGCGCCAGAAGGACCACGCCGACATAGGCCGACAACCGGATCAGCAGGTCCCATCCGAACAAGGCGGCGAGATTGAACATGAAGCAGGCAACGGCAATCGGGGCGAGCCGGATAACAATCATGATCAGC
>DATAKH010000006.1:0-1512 GCA_036261735.1 Sphingomicrobium sp. | reverse complement strand
GAACAGGAACTCGATTCCGCCGGTCAGCCCCTTCACCGCCGTGTCCTTGGACTCGTGCATCGCGGCGAGATCGACTTCAACGCCGCTTGTCTTCACGCCCCATTTGGCCAGCGTTCCATGGGCCGCTTCCTCGAACAGCTCTGACGCGTGCAAGAGGGCCTTGGACGGAATGCAGCCGACGTTGAGGCAGGTGCCGCCGAGCGTTTCGCGGCTTTCCGCGCAGGCGGTCTTCAGCCCCAGCTGTGCGGCGCGGATCGCGGCGACATAGCCGCCTGGGCCGGAGCCGATCACCAGCACGTCGAAGTCGTAATTGTCAGCCATTTGCTTCCTTAAAGGTCAATAAGCAGCCGCGTCGGGTCCTCGATCGCTTCCTTGACGCGGACGAGGAAAGTGACCGCCTCGCGGCCGTCGACCAGGCGGTGGTCGTAGGACAAAGCCAGGTACATCATCGGGCGGATGACGATTTCGCCGTTCACTGCGACGGGGCGCTCCTCGATGCGGTGCATGCCGAGCACCGCCGATTGCGGGGGGTTGATGATCGGAGTGGACAGAAGCGAGCCGAACACGCCGCCGTTGGAGATGGTGAAGGTGCCGCCCTGCATTTCCTCGACGGTGAGCGTGCCTTCCTTCGCCTTCTTGCCGTAGTCGGCGATCGTCGTCTCGATCTCGGCAAAGCTCATCGCCTGGGCGTTGCGGACGACGGGGACGACCAGCCCCTTTGGCGCCGAGACCGCGATCGAGACGTCGAGATAGTCGCGATAGACAATCTCGTCGCCTTCGATGGAGGCGTTGACCGAGGGAACGTCGCGAGCCGCAAGAGCCACCGCTTTGACGAAGAAGCTCATGAAGCCGAGCTTGATTCCGTGCTTCTTCGCGAACAGCTCCTTGTAGCGCTCGCGCGCCTCCATCACCGCCGACATGTCGACGTCGTTGAACGTGGTGAGAAGCGCCGCCGTGTTCTGCGCGTCCTTGAGGCGCTTGGCGATCGTCTGGCGAAGCCGCGACATCTTCACGCGCTCTTCTTTTCTGTCCCCCGGCGAAGGCCGGGGCCCAGGAGGCGAAGCCTTTTTCTCGGGCGCCGGCGCTTTCGCCTGCGGCGCCTGGGCCCCGGCCTCCGCCGGGGAACCGCTTTCCTTCGCCTTGGCCGCCGCAAGGACGTCGTCCTTGGTAATCCGCCCGTCCTTGCCAGTGCCCTTTATGCTGGTGGGATCGACGTGGTGCTCGAGTACAGCGCGACGAACGGCGGGGGAAAGCGTAGTGATATGGTCGGACGCGCTGGTCTCGCCCCCGTCTTCTTCCGGCTCGGGCTCGGGCGCTTTCTCCTCGTCGCGAAGCTCGGGGTTCTCGCCGGCTCCCGGCGGGTTAGTGCCAGTAGATCCCGCGCCTTTCTCCGCAGGCGCTCCGGCCTCGGCCTTCTCGTCGATTCGCGCAATGACCGCCCCGACCTCGACGGTGTCGCCCTCGCTAGCCACCTTCTCCGTCAGCACGCCGGCGACCGGCGAGGGGACCTCG
>DATAKH010000204.1:0-7869 GCA_036261735.1 Sphingomicrobium sp. | reverse complement strand
CTGGTCGACCATCGTGTTGATGGTGTTCTTCAGCTCCAGGATCTCGCCCTTCACCTCGACGGTGATTTTCTTCGACAAGTCGCCGGAAGCGACCGCCGTCGTCACCTCGGCGATGTTGCGCACCTGCGATGTCAGGTTGGTCGCCATGGCGTTGACGTTGTCGGTGAGGTCCTTCCAGGTTCCGGCGACTCCCTTCACCTTGGCCTGGCCGCCGAGCTTGCCCTCGGTTCCCACCTCGCGCGCCACTCGAGTCACCTCCGACGCGAAGGACGCCAGCTGCTCGACCATCGTGTTGACGACCTTGCCGATGCGAAGGAATTCGCCGCGAAGCGCCCGACCCTCGATCTCGACGGTCATCGACTGGGAAAGGTCGCCTTTCGCCACCGCGCCGATGACCCGGGCGACCTCCGCCGTCGGCTGAACCATGTCCTCGATGAGCTCGTTGACCGAGCGAACCGCCGTCTCCCAGCCGCCGCGGGCGTTCTTGACGCGTCCGCGCTGGGTGATTTTTCCTTCCTTGCCGACCACCTGCGACAGGCGCTCGAACTCCGTCGTCATGTCGCGGTTGAGGGAGACGACTTCGTTGAAGAGCCGGGCAATCTCGCCATCGGGCCCGTCAACTTCCTCCGGAAGGCGGACGCTGAAGTCGCCGCGCCTGAGCGCCCGCAGCGCGGATACAAGCTGCCTGCGGTCGAGATATTCGAGGGGGGACTGGACGTTCACTCAGCTCTCCGTCGTCGCTTCTCCCCCCACCTGGTTGGCGCAGCCCCCCGGCTGCTGTTCAATCGTCATTACCAGAGGAAATGCTTTACGCTTGATGAAAAATTAAGCGCCGGCACGCCCACGGGTTGATTCTCGATAGCCCGGCTCGGTAGGACGCGCGAAGATTTTTTGAGGTTTTCCCCTTTCGCAGTGACCCCCAACGATGACCTTTCCGGCTTTATCGCCGCCAGCTTCCCGTCCGTCTGGACACTGGAGACGCTTCTTCTGCTGAAGGGCGATCGGCGTTCATGGACTCGGCCCGAGTTGATCGGAGCCCTTCGAGCCAGCGACCTCGTAATCGACCAGGCCCTCGACTCGCTCGTCGCCGGGGGACTCGCAAGCCTTACCGACGATGGCGCCGCGTACACGCCGGTATCCGCATCCGTCGCTTCGCTGGTTGACCAAACCGAGAAGATTTACCGGCTCAAGCCCGATGCCGTTCGGCGGATGATCGTCACGTCGACGGCCAGCGGAATCACTGCTTTCGCCGATGCATTCCGGCTGCGGAAGGACTGAGTATGGCCGAGTTGTTCCCGACTGTCGTCTACACGCTCTGCTTCCTGACGAGCAGCGCGTGCGCCTGGCTGTTGGCGCGAAGCTTTGCCCGAAGCGGCGCGCGGCTGCTGCTGTGGAGCTGTCTCTGCTTTGTCTTGCTCGCAGCGAACAACCTCATCCTCATTATCGACATGCTCGTGCTCCCGGATCTCAACCTTCGCCTCGCGCGACTGCTCTTTGCACTGGCGGCCGTCAGCGTCCTGTTGTTCGGATTTGTCTGGGATCTGGAGAAGGAGTGACGGAATGACGCTCTATGACTTCCTCTCCGGCGCCGTGGCGTTCGGCTTTCTTACCGTCGGGCTGTTCTTCCTGCGCTTCTGGGCGCGCGTTCACGACCCGCTCTTCATCTGGTTCGCGATCGCCTTTTCCCTGCTCGGACTGGGGCAAACGGTGCTGGCCCTGGCCGGCGTTCCGCTCGAGGAGCGAAGCTCGGTCTATCTGATCCGGCTCGCCGCATTCTCCCTGATCATCTTCGCGATTTTCCGGAAGAACCGCGCCGGGGCGTGAGGGTCTGAATGGCGGAGAGGGTGGGATTCGAACCCACGGTACGGTTGCCCGCACGCCGCATTTCGAGTGCGGTGCTTTCGACCACTCAGCCACCTCTCCGCATTTCGTGAAGGTTCGTGCCGGATGCCCGGCAGCGGTCGCGGGCGGCCATGTAGCAATGGACCCCGACCTTGCCTAGCCTGCGCGATTCCCTAGATTGCAGCCATGTCACCGATCGAACGTTTGACCGATATGAGTGCCGCTGGCGCCTATTCAATTCCCCAGGCCCGCTTCGGGATCGGCGACGTCGTGCGCCATCGCCTTCTCGACTTCCGAGGCGTCGTTTTCGACGTCGATCCGGAATTCGCCAACAGCGAAGAATGGTACGAAGCGATTCCGGAACCGATGCGGCCATCGAAGGACCAGCCCTTCTACCACCTCCTCGCGGAAAACACGGAGGCGAGTTACGTCGCTTATGTCAGCCAGCAGAACCTGGTTCACGACGAAAGCGACGAGCCCGTGGACCACCCGGCAATCGTTACCATGTTCGACAGCTTCGACGGCGAGCGATACCGGCTCCGGCCCGAGCACCGCCATTAGTTGACAGGCGGGAGCCGCTGCCATAGGCGGCTCGCTTTCGCGCGCCAGGGGCCTTGCGCCCGTTGCGCGCGTCACCGATTTTGAAGAAGAGAGCCAATGTTCGCAGTCGTGCGCACGGGCGGCAAGCAATACCGAGTCGCCCCCGGAGACAAGATCGTCGTCGAGAAGATGGACGGAGACGCCGGTGACACCGTCACCCTCGGCGATGTGCTTCTTGCCGGCGACGGGGCGGACCTGAAGAAGACCGACGGACTCAAGGTCTCCGCCGAGATCATCGCCCAGGCCAAGGGCGACAAGGTGACCGTGTTCAAGAAGCGCCGGCGCCACAATTACCGCCGCAAGCAGGGCCATCGCCAGCTGCACACGATCCTGCGGATCGTCGCGATCGGCGATCACAAGGCTCCGTCGAAGCCGGCGGCGGAAAAGAAAGCCGCTCCGAAGGCCGAAAAGGCTCCGGCCAAGGCCGAAGCAGCGCAAACCGCGGCGGCTGCCGAAAGCGTCGAAGCGAAGCCGGCGGCCAAGCCGAAGGCGGACAAGAAGGCTGCCGCTCCGGCAAAGTCGGAAAAGAAAGCCGCGCCGGCCAAGGCCAAGAGCGAATCGACAAAAAATGCTGCACCTGCTAAGGGCGCGGCCAAGAAATCAGCATCCAAGCCGAAGAAGTAACCGACAATGGCACATAAGAAAGCAGGCGGCTCGTCCCGCAACGGCCGCGACAGTGAGAGCAAGCGCCTCGGCGTGAAGTTGTTCGGCAGCCAGAAGGCTCGCGCCGGCAACATAATCGTGCGCCAGCGCGGCACCAAGTGGCACCCGGGCGACAACGTCGGCATCGGCAAGGATCACACCTTGTTCGCGCTTACCGACGGCACCGTCGCGTTCCGAGATGGAAAGCTCGGCCGCAAATACGTGCACGTCATGCCGGCAGCGGAAGCGAAATAGGAACGGTCAGAACGGGACCGTTCCCACAAGGGGGCGGCCCGGACGAGATCTAGCCAGATCAAAGCCAAATGGGAGAAGGGGGTCCCCCCGCAAAAGGGGAGCCCCCTTTTTCTTTGCCTTCTCCCGAAACTGTCACCTGCCGCCGCTAGGGCGGCCGGCGAGGAGAAGGCGATGTTCGCGCGAACACAAAGATTGCTGCTTCGGCCCGGTTTTCCGGAAGATGCGCCGGCGCTTGCCGCGGCGATTGCCGACCAGGGTATCGTCCGCAATCTCGCCACTGCGCCCTGGCCCTATGCCCTGCGCGATGCCGAGGCGTTCCTGGCGGCTCCCCGGCATCCCGTCCTGCCGTCCTTCGTCATCGCCGAGCGAACCGCAGGCGCTCCGCGGCTGGTCGGCGCCTGCGGGCTCGGCTCGCGCCCATCGGGGGCGGTCGAGCTCGGCTACTGGATCGCTCGGCCGCATTGGGGACGCGGTATCGCGACCGAGGCCGGCCTGGCGCTCGTCGAAATCGCACGCGCGCTGCGGCTCCCTGCGCTCGAAGCCTCGCATTTCGTCGATAATCCCGCTTCTGCGCAGGTCCTCGTCAAACTTGGATTCCAGCCGACAGGGATCACGGCTCCGAGGCACTGCTGCGCTCGGGGCGAAGAAGTGTTGTCGCGGCTTTACCGGCTGCGTCTGGACGATTGTGAGTCCAAGGCGACGGCCAAGTCCGAGCAAGTGCTCGCCGCCTAGAGCGGAATCGAAGGTTAATAGTTCTCTTTCCGTGCGGCGCGCGGTGCTGCTATATCGCTGGCTCCAGCTCGGGGGCGGCATGTTCGACGACGTACTCAAGCATCGCTCAGGCCGCGTCATTGCCCTCGCCCGAATGGTGCTCGCGGCCATCTTCTTGGCGGCGATCTGGATCGATCCGAACCAACCTGCCCAAGCGGCAACGGCAACCTACGGAATGCTTGGCGCCTATGTCGCGGCGGCGGCGGCAATCTGCGTGGTTACGTGGAACAACTGGTGGCTGGACGCAAAACTGGCCGCCCCCGCACACATCGTCGACATTGCGATGTTCACACTGCTCGTGCTCACTACCGACGGCTACACGAGCCCGTTCTTCGTCTTCTTCGTTTTCATGATCTTGTCGGCCGCCATTCGGTGGGGCTGGCGGGAAACCGCGCAAACCGCGGTCGCAGTCATTCTCCTCTATTTCATCGCCGGGTTCGCCGGCGCGAATTCGACGGCGCCGAATTTCGACCTGCAGCGATTCATCATCCGAAGCGGTAACCTGGTTATCCTCTCGGCGCTGCTGATCTGGTTTGGAATCAACCACGGCTTTTCGGCCCTGACGCCGCCGAAGGACGGGCTGCTCGACAGCCTGTCGCCGGAAGAGTCGCCACTGGAATCTGCAGTCGAGGGAGCCGCTCGCCTCACCGGTGCGTCGCGCGCCGTCCTCATTTGGAAGGGCGCGGCACGGCGACAGCATAGGGTGGTGCGGTTCGTTGACGGTGAGATCAGCACCACGCTCTTGGTGAGTTCCGCTGTCAAGATTCCGACCCGGTCGTTCCTCTTCGATGCCCGGCGAAACCGGGCGCTTTGCCGAGGACCGCATCGCCGAATGGAATTCTCGCGATCGTCCGCCCTCCTGGCTCCTGAAATCGCCGCCGACTTCGAAATCGACGAGGGCCTCGCCGTGGCAATTCGGACCGACGCGGGAGGCGGACTCCTCCTGCTCGGCGGAATCAAGGCTTTGTGCACGGATTACATCGAGTTCGGGGATTCGCTCGGAGCCGCGCTGTCCGCTCACATTCAGAGCCATGCCCTGCTGGCTGCAGTCGAGGAAGGAGCCGGCGCCCGCGCCCGGCTGTCCCTCGCCCGCGACCTTCACGACAGTATCGTACAATTCCTTGCCGGAGCCACATTCAGGATCGAGGCAATCAAGCGATCACTGACGTCCGGCGAACAGCCGGAACGCGAGCTTCAGGACCTCAAGGAACTGATGCTCCAGGAGCAGCAGGAACTTCGCACGGCGATCGGCGCGCTTCGAACCAACAGCCTAGACCTGCCGGAGCTGGCCGCGGACATCCGCGACCTCTGCTCTCACCTCGGAAGGCAATGGGACATCGCCTGCCGCTTTTCGGCGGAGGTGCCGAACGTGACTGCATCGACGCGGCTTCACCTCGACACTCACCAGCTGATTCGCGAGGCTGTTGCCAACGCCGTCCGCCACGCCGGCGCCAAGTCCGTGGACGTTCGATTGACTGCGGACGACAACGACTTGCGGCTGGACATCAACAATGACGGCAGCGGAAGCGGCCGGCTGGAAAAAGGCAAGCCCTGGTCGCTCCATGAGCGAGTTGACGAGGCGAACGGCACGTTGATGCTGGCGAGCCACGAGACCGGAACAAGCGTATCGATCACCCTGCCACTTAGTTCGGAGATCCGCCCGTGACTCGTATCATTCTCGCCGACGATCACCCGATGATCCAGGCTGCAGTCGAGGCGATGCTTCGAGGCAGCGACTACCAGCTTGTCGCCAAGGCCGGGACGGGTGCCGAAGCTCTCGAGGCAATCGCCGAGCATGATCCGGAACTGGTCGTCCTCGACATCCAGATGCCGGAGGGAAGCGGGCTCGACGTGCTTCGCCACATCCGATCGAGCGATGAAAACCGGCCAGTCGTCCTCCTCACCGCATCGATCGACGAAGCGGGCTTTGCGGAGGCACTGAAGCTGAAGGTCGACGGTGTCCTCCTCAAGACGTCGGATCCCGCTCTTCTGATCGACTGCCTCGATTCCGTGCGCGCGGGGGACGAATGGATCGACCCCCACCTCAATGCGGAAGCGACGCGCGCCAGCAGCGCCCGCGACCGGTCGCTGCTCTCGCCGAGGGAGACGGAGCTGGTGAAGCTGGTCAGGCAGGGGATGCGCAACCGCGACATCGCCGAAAAGCTCGGGATCACCGAAGGGACGGTGAAAGTCTATCTCCACAGTGTCTTCGAGAAGACGGGAGTCGCCAACCGCACCGAGCTGGCAATCCGCGCCGCCGAGTGGGTCGGAAATTCGGCTTCCTGAGCGGTTGGCGACTCGACGGGGGAAAATGCCCTCTTATTCATTGCCTGCGTTTCGAAGTCTGCGCGATAATTAGCGCATTTCGGGCGTTTTTGAGCTGTATCAAAGCGAGACACGCCCAAATTCTTAACAGCGGTTAACCTTTGGTAAGTTACGCGCTTACTCGCTGAGGCTTAACGCGTTTTTACCGCAGCGAGGATCGAGTCGCGCATGATCCCGGCGGTCAGTGACTCAACCGGGAAACGAGGGAATTTTCAAATGAAGAGAGCAATAATCGCGGCGGTCGCGCTGGTAAGCACGTCGCTCACGTCAACCATTACAAGCCCCGCATGGGCCAGCGATGGTGACGACGACGTCATTCTGACGCCGGTTAATCTGGACGGCGATTACGACGCGCAGGCGATCTGCGACGAAGCGCTTCGGCCGAATCCGAACTCCGGATTTCTGACCGAGCCGACCAATGTCAGCGACACCGGCTGGGTCAACGACGGCGATCCCGTCCGCGACCAGAATGTCGGCGATCCGGTTCCGACCGGCACACCGACCGCCAGCTTCGTCATCATCGAAGGCGGCTATCATCGCCATGGCGGAAGCCCGAACGTTTGGGGACGTGGCAACGCGACGCTCACCTATCCGAACAGCACGCAGGAATATACGACGGTCCAAAACTTGGTCCGAACGGTGACTGTGGATTGCCACGTTTGGAAAGTAGTCCCCGGCAACGGCAACATTATCGAGCCGCCGGGACTTCAGACGACCGGTAACACGGCGACGGATCATGATTCGACTGCCGGCGAGAACGGTTTCGACACCAATAATGGCCCGGTCACCCTGACTGGCCAGGAAGTCGATGCGCTGATCTGCATCAGCCCCGGCAAGAAAGGCGGAGCGTGGACCGGCAAGAACGGCTTCGCGGCGGCGTCGTGCGCGGCTGCGAGCCAGTCGGCGGGCGAAGAGTTCCTGCCGAGTGGTAACATTCCGCAGATCTAACCTAGCTGGCGGCCACAACCGCTGGATGGCCCCTGGCCGAGGCATCGCGCCAAGGCCGGGGGCTTTCCTTTAACAACAATTGTCTAGCCTGGCCGTTTTAAGGGGGGCGTATCCGTGTCCGTTGTCGAGTCGCCGGCCCGGGGGCCGCAAGACCATCACCGCCGCTGGACCCGACTCGCTGTCGCCGTGCTCCTGGCGGGCGCCGCCTTTCCGGCACATGCCGACACAGTCGAGACCGACTCCGATTCGGACCAGCCGGCTCAGGAAGCGCAGAGGCCCGACGAGGTGCTGGTCATTGGCGAGCGGCTGTTCGGCGACATCGTTCCCGACAGCGAACTCGATGAAGATGCGATCGAGAGCTACGGAGTCAGCACCGTCGATGAACTGCTGGCCGAAGTTCAGGGCGAACTCGGCGACGACGAAGAGCCGCTGATCCTGGTCAACGGAGAGCGGATGGACTCGCTCGAGGATATCGGCGGCTTCCCG
>DATAKH010000108.1:0-5962 GCA_036261735.1 Sphingomicrobium sp. | reverse complement strand
ATTTGCGAGCGGACGACCCCGAGCTTGTCGAGGCCCGCAAGCATTTTCTCGGGCTCCTGAAGCCCGACCAGCCGCTTGTCCGAGACATCGGCGACGAGCTGCATGTACGGGCTGTCGACCGTCAGGTCGAACCACTCTTCGAGCTGCTCGCGCAGAACGCTCGGGGCGAAAGGGCGGAAGCTCTCGCGGAACTTGATCTTGAGGTTCAACTGCTTCTGAACGGTCGGCGAGCGAGGATCGGCGAGAATACTCCGCGCTCCCAGCGCCCGGGGCCCGAATTCCATTCGGCCGTGCATCCATCCGACTGCCTGGCCGTCCGCCAGCGCCCGAGCGGTTCGCTCGACAAGCTCGTCGTCATCGACTTGCTCATAGTTCGCACCCGCTGAATCGAGCGCTGAGCGGGTCTCGGCGGCCGAGAACGCGGGGCCGAGATAGGCGCCCTGCATTCCATCCCCTTGGGAAGGGCGCTCTCGCGGCCGGCCGTGGGCGATGTGATAGGCAGCCAGTGCCGCGCCCAGCGAGCCGCCGGCGTCGCCTGCCGCCGGTTGTATCCAGATATTCTCGAACACCTCTTCCCGCAGCAGCACTCCGTTGGCGACGCAGTTCAGCGCGACTCCTCCGGCGAGGCACAGGTTCTTTGCACCGCTTTCGCTGGCGATCGTGCGTCCGAGGTTGAGCACGGCTTCCTCCGTCACCGCCTGGATCGACGCCGCGAGGTCCATATCGCGCTGGGTCAGCTCGGATTCCGGCTTGCGGGGTTTCCCGCCGAAAAGGGCGTCGAAGCGCCGGTTGGTCATCCGCCTGCCCGTGCAATAATCGAAAAAGGATACGTCGAGATGGAAGCTGCCGTCGGGGCGCAGGTCGATGAGGTGCTCGCGGATCAAATCGGCGTATCGGGGCTCGCCATAGGGCGCGAGGCCCATCAGCTTGTACTCTCCGGAATTGACCTTGAAACCGCAATAATAAGTGAAGGCCGAGTAGAGGAGGCCGAGCGAGTGGGGGAAGTGGATCTCGCGCTCGATCTGAAGCTCGGGGCCGCGCCCAGTCGCCCAGGAGGTGGTCGTCCATTCTCCGACCGCGTCGAGCGTCAGCACCGCCGCATGATCGAAAGGCGACGGGTAAAAGGCGCTGGCCGCGTGCGACAAATGGTGTTCGGAGAACATCAGCCGTTCCCGCCAGCCGCCCTTGCCGAACAGCGACTCCAGCTCCTGCAGCAGGAGCGCCTTCTGGAACAGCTTCTCCTTGATCCAAACGGGCATCGCCGCGGCGAAGCTTCGGAAGCCGCGCGGCGCGAAAGCCAGGTAGGTCTCCAGAAGCCGCTCGAACTTCGGGAACGGCTTTTCGTAAAAGACGATCGTGTCGATCTTTTCGGGGACAATCCCCGCTTCTCGCAGGCAATAGGCAATGGCGTTCGCCGGGAATCCCGGATCGTGCTTCAGGCGGGTGAACCGTTCCTCCTGAGCGGCGGCGACGATACGGCCATCCGACACCAGGCAGGCCGCGCTGTCGTGATACCAGGCGGAAATGCCGAGGACGTACATCCGCGGCTTAGAACATGGTGTAGACGAAGGGTGCGAGGATCGAGCCCTTTGCGATCACGAGGAGCGCCCCCAGCAGAATCATCAACCCGACGATGGGAGTCAGCCAAAGCTTCTTCCGGTGCTTCAGGAAGGCCCAGAACTCGCCGATGAACTCACCCACCAGGAGTCTCAAAATTGCCTGCGGAAGGAATCCGGCTGCGGGCCGGGAGGCGTTCGGAGTCGCCAATAGCTGACCCCCGCCGGCGAACGGCGAAGGCGCAGCTCGTCGCGGCCAAACATGCGCAGCACGAGCGCCAGCGGCGTGAACAGTGCGAAAAACAGGATTCCGAGGACGACCGGGCTGACGACAATGCCGAGCGCTGCCCCCAGCATCATCCACGCCTTGTTCAGCGGCGCAAGGAGCGCCGGCTTGAGCAAGGCGAGCGAAGCGAGCACCAACGCTGCCACGGCCGTTACGGCCGTTGCGAGGGAATGGTGCGTCGTCGAGAGATATGCGGAGATCGCAGCCAGGACAGCGGCCATGAAGAACCCGAACTTGCGATTGGAGGGCAGCTCGATGTCCGCAAACTGCTTCATGCTGTCCCCGCTGCGGCGCTGTCGACTGAGCGGCAGCCTAACAGAAGGGATCGCGGTGATCCACACGCACGGGGAAGCGCTTCAGGTCGCGGCCAGCGCGGGCTGCTGCTGCTGCGGCTCGCTGCCGAGTCCGGCGTAACAGCGCGCCTGCGTCCACAGGAAAGCGAGCAATGCGAACGGGACGATGGGCAAGTGCAGCGGATTTGCCGCAAGGACCAGCATCGGCGCGGCGAGGGCAAGCAGCGCCGCGAGCCGCTCGGCTGGCGTGAGGTCGCTTCCGCGCCCGTAGAGCAGCATCGCGGCGGCGATCCCAACCACCGCCATGTCGTAATTGAAGGCATAGGGCAGGACGAGGAAGGTCGCGGTGGCGGCCATCAGGCCGAGCTCGGGCCACTCGACCGTGCGAACGGCCGCTCGAACCACGATCCAGATTGCAGCGGTCGCGAAAGCGACGTGCGCGGCGACCGCTAGAGGGAAGCTTCCGGTCGCCAGCCAGAAGCCGACATAGGGCGTTGGCATCATGTACAGGAAGAATCCCTGGGCCTGCTCGAGCAGCGCCGACTGAACGCCGGCGGTGACTGCAACATAGGTCGTCCAGCTCGCCCAGCCGAACAGCGCGACGCTGGTCAGGAAGAGGCAGGCGGTAGCCGCTGCGGCTGCGGCGATCGTTCGCCATTCCCGGCCAACGATAAGGAGCAGCGGGATCAGGACTCCCATGTGCGGCTTAACCGTGAGCAGAGCGAGGAAGAGGCCGGCGAGAAGCGGCCGCTTGGGGATGGCGGCGAACGCAAGCAGCCACATCGCGGCGACCACGAAGCCGTGGTGGCCGGCCCAGATGTTGACGATCGAAGCCGGGAGCAGCGCCGCGATCCATACCGGAAGGCCACTGCGGGCGAAAAAGGGCCGCGCCGCGACCAGCAGAAGCCCGCCGGTGGCGGCGATCCACAGCAACAGCGCGGGCAAGTAGCCGATCAGGCCCAGCGGCCAGACGAACATCAGCAGCGCCGGCGGATAGGAAAAAGCGTGGAAATCGAAGCGCTGGCCGAACATCTGCTCGAGCGCGGCGAGATAGCCGCCGACCGAATAAATTTGTTCGACATGGCCGCTGACGGCGAGCCTTGCGCCGGCCCAGACATTGACGAAGTCGCGGCCGATGACGGCGCCGTGGGGCAGAAGCAGGCCGTTCGCGGTCATCAGGTCCCGGACGATGAGCCCGAAGCCGGCGGCGGCCAGGATCGCCCAGAGCAGCAATTCTACCGCCGGGAACCGCCGCGGGGCGCGGCCTTCGGTGCCGCGTCCGCCCGCGGGCAAGGTCAGGCTGCTTTCCGCTTCGGCGAAGCGACTTCCTGCGCCGCCGGCGGGACCTCGACATAATAAATGTCGCGGCCGATCGCCTCGCACCGGTACTTGCTCGGCACCGGGGTCATGTAGCGAAGGAAGCTGTGCGGATAGGGGAAGAAGTGGACGTGCGGGTTGAACGTGAACCTGTATTCACGCTCCTGCGGAACGACGATGATCAGTCGCCGCCGCGCGACCCTGCGAAGCTCGCGGACCGCTCCGGCGAAGTCGAGCACATGCTCGAGCAAGTGCGTGCAGATGACGGTGTCGAAGCTGTCGTCGGCGAACGGAAGCGCCTCGACCTTGCCTTCGACGAAATCGATCGACTTGAGCCGGGTTCGGGTGCCCTCCTCGATGATGAAGTCGAGCCCGGTGAACCGGCGGCGCGGATGATCGCGGGCGAGCCGGTCGACCAGGTAGCCGGTGCCACAGCCGACATCGAGGACGGTTCCGCCGACGATCGACTTGCTGATTTCGGCGATGCAGGCGGCGCTGTTGTCGGTCTCGTCCTGGACCCGCGGCATGCGTTCGTAGATCGAATGATATTCCTCGTCGGACACGAAAGCGATCCGGCTTCGGAAGCTTACGAGGTCGTCGACCAGCCGGCCCCAGTGGCGGCGGAACAGCCAGCGCATGGCTGCCGAATCCCGAACCACGGGCGGAAGCCAGTCCTCAAGCACCGTGCGGATGGCGTTGGTCGTCTCGCGCTTCATCGCCGCTTCTCCCCCAAGGGGGAAGAGGTACCGGGCTTATGGTTACCGAAACGTAAATGCGCGGAGCGGCTCGAGACGCCGCCGCGGCCGCGCGATCCTGGATTTAATCCCGAACTGCGGTGACCTTGAGATAGGTGGCGTCGATCACCGACCTGGACCCGCCGCGGTTCTGCGATTCGAACAGGGCCTTGAGCTCGTTGTGGAGCTCGGCTTCGCGGCCGTCCTTTTCCGCCGCCGCATAAGCGTTCATCGTCGGACCGTAATAATTGCGGAATGTGTCGAGCAGCCGCGACGGCGGATCGTCGGACCGGAACACCCAGAACGCGCGCTCGAATCCGATATTGCCGGGGGCAATTCCGGCGGAGCGGAATCGTTCGGTGACAATCGCCTCGTCGCCCCAGGCCATCGGGCTCACGAAGCCTTCGGGCGGCGGCGGCGTGTAGGCGGAGCTGATCCTGAGGATTTGCGCGACCAACGTGGGGTCGCCGGGAATCCAATTGCCCATAACGATCCGGCAGCCGCGGCGGGTGACCCGCACCATCTCCTTCGCGACATCGTCGGGTCGCGGGGCGAACATTGCGCCGAAGATGCTCACCACCAGGTCGAAGCTCTCGTCGGCGATGCCCTCGAGATTGGAGGCGTCGCCCTGGCGGAAGCTGAGGTTGGACAGGCCCGCGGCCTGCGCCCGCGCGTTGCCGGCGGCGACCAGGTTCGAGGCAATGTCGACACCAAGCACATTGGCTCCGCGCCGGGCTTCGGGCAGGGCGGTGGTTCCGTCACCGCAGCCGAGATCGAGGACGTCCATTCCCGGCTCGATGCCGAGGCTCTCGACAAGCTCCTCGCCGCTTTGCCGCATCGTTTCGGCAATGCGGGTGAAGTCGCCCTTTTCCCAAAGCGCCTTGTTGGGGTTCGCCTGATCGACCATTTTTCCGAGTCTCCGTCGCCAGATCGCCTCCTAGGGCGACCGGTGGCCGCCCGCTAGGCAATTCGGAGGTCGGGAGCGTCCTGATTGTTGCGCTGAAAGCCGCGGACCTAGCGGACCCTCGGGCCGCCGAAGGGAAGCGGCGGCGGCGGACGGCGGTCGCGGCGCGGGAGCTGCGCCTGGTAGGCGACCCCGCAATGCTCGACGCAATAGGGATAGCCTGGATTGGCGGGCTGGCCGCAGAAATAGAAGTCGGGCTCGCCGGGATGGCCCATCGGCCATTTGCAGACCCGGTCGTTGAGGTCGAGAATGCCGGTCTTGTCGGCGACCTCCGGGCTCGGCTTGGCCGGGACCAGGCGGCGGGGCGGCGCAGGCGGGATCGGCGCCTGCTGGTCGCCCGGCCCCTGACGGATGAAGCCGCCGGGGCCGACCGAGCGATACTGCATCTGGTCGCCTGTCCGCTGCTGCCGCGCAGGCGGGGAGCCGGGGATGGGCGGCGCCGGATCTGCCTTCGGCTTTGGCGCGGCGGGCTTGTGAGCGGGCGCCGGCTGCGCCTTCCTCGCCGTTTTTGCGGGCGCCGGCGATTCCTTTTCCTCGCCCGGCTTGACCGGCGACGGGCGCGCTTCGAGCCCGAGCCTGTGCGCCTTGCCGATCACCGCGTTGCGGCTCACCCCGCCGAGCTTGTCGGCGATTTCGCTGGCGGTGGCGCCGTCGTGCCACATTCGCTTGAGTTGCTCGATGCGCTCTTCAGTCCATGACATTCGAATTCACTCCGGGTCTTTCAAAATTCCAGGGCCGCCTTGCCGCCCACGACGCCAGCCGATAGGCGCCAAGCGTGATCGACCGGCCTGCCAGTCCCCAATCCTCGCCTT
>DATAKH010000196.1:0-2370 GCA_036261735.1 Sphingomicrobium sp. | reverse complement strand
GATCTTCCGCCCGGTAAGCCTGTTCTACGTCGTGATTTCGATGACCAGGGGAATCCAATATGGCGTGCTTGTCGGCGCCACTCCTCTGGTCGCCATCAATTTCGCGGGCTGGGCGCAGGAGCACGTCTCGGCAATCAGCGGGACCGGCCAGCTGATCGGCGGGATCATCGGAATGACCGTCGGCGGAATGCTTGGCGACAGGCTCGGCGCGAAGCGGGCGACGATCCTCATCTACAGTTGCTGGCTGGCGCTCAACGTGACCATGATCGCGGCCCAGCCGCTGTGGGCGAACAGTCAGTTCATGACGGCGTTCATCATCACCTGGCTGGCTCTCGACGTGCTTGTCTCCGTCGCCACCATCCCGATCGCGATGCGGCTGTGCAACCGGACGGTGGCAGCGACCCAGTTCACGCTCTACATGGCGCTCCACAATTTCGGGATCACTGTGGGCGCATGGCTGCTCGGGCTTGCCGATACCCTCGGCGGGATCGCGCCGCTGTTCGGCCTGCTTGCAATGGCCAATATCGTCGCGATCGCGATCATGGTCTGGGTGCGCTTCCCGACGCGGCAGATCGACGAAGCGACGGCGGATCAATTGCCGCAGGGCGACGGGCTGGTGCCGGCGGTCGATTGACGCGCGGCGGATGGCGCTGCCCGATCAGCCGCTTTCCACCTGCGCCAGGAATTCCTCGACGATGCGGTTGAACTGGTCCGGCTGCTCGAGATTGGTGAGGTGTCCGGCGCGCCCAATCTCTTCATAGCGCGCGCCGGGGATCAGCTCGACGAGCTCGCGGGAAAGCTCCGGCGGAGTGACCTTGTCCTCGGCCCCGCAGATGACCAGCGCCGGAACGTCGATCGCAGCCGCCCGGTCGCGCTGGTCGGCGAGCCACACAGCATCGGCGCCGATGCGATAGGCTTGCGCGTCGATCCGCGCCATCGTCTCGACCACCTCGGTTCGGACCTTCGGGTCGACCGGTTGGGCGAGGAGGACGTCGACCCGCGCTTCGGCCATCGCCCGAAGATCGCCGCTTGCCGCGACCGAGCGGTCGTAGATGCCGCGGCCATCGGGGTGGGACGCGAACGTGTCGGCCAGGATCAGCGATTCGCAGCGATCTGCCGCCAGTGCGTGCATTGCGATTGCGACAACCCCGCCAAGCGACAGGCCGCAGACGTGCGCGCTGTCGATCCCGAGCGAGTCCATCGCCGTGAGGATCGCGGCCGCATAATCGTCGCGTGTCGTTCCCTCGGAAGCGGGATCGCTTTCGCCATAGCCGGGATAGTCGATGGCGACCGCCCGGCGGCTGGCGCCGAAGTGGGCGAGCTGCTGAGACCATACCGACTTGTCGGACCCAACGCCGTGCAGGAACAGGACAGGGACCCCGCCGCTGCCTTTCTCGGCGAAGCCGATACCGCCCAGCGCTGTTGCCAGAAAAGTCACCCGGCCGGGATGTCCGCGGAGCTTCGTCTTTGCAAGCGCTTCGGCTGAACGGCGGGGAACATAACGGTTAAGCAACGGCTCATCTGGAGAGTGTCAAATGGGCTTCAATGACTCGCCATGTTTCCGAGGTGTACGATGCGTAAATTCCTTCTCTCCCTTGTCCTTGCCACGACCGCTGCAGCTCCGGCGCTGGCGGCTCCGCCGAAAGACAAGGACGACAAGCGATCCGTCAAGGTGGAGGAGCGCTCCGAAGCTCCCAAGCCGCAGGCCCGGAGCCGGGCCCGCCCCGAGCGGTCCCAGGCTCGTGAGGAACGGACGCAGCGCACCGAACCGCGGGCGGAGCGAGCGCTGACCGAGCGCGTTCGGCCGAGCGACTCCAGCCGCGACCGCTCACGGTTCGAGCAGCGTCGAGAAGCGTCGGGCGACCGCGACACCCAGGCCCGGGAGCGCGCCAACGCCAACAGGCGTGGACGGCCCACCTTGAATCAGGGGCGGCAGTCGACGGACAGCGTCGCCAACTGGCGCGAGCGCGAGCGCTCCGGCTCGAGCGAGCGCTGGCGTGACCGCCGATCGGCCGACATCCGGCGCCAGACCCCGCCAGCGGAGGCCCGTCCCGACCGGCCAGCGCCGCTGCCGCAGACCGCGCAGCATCGCGAGCGCCGCCCGGAATGGCGCTCGAGCTGGCGCAACGACCACCGCTACGACTGGCGCAACCACCGCCGGCATAACCGGTCGCTGTTCCGCCTGGGAATCTATTTCGACCCGTTCGGCTGGAACTACCGCCGCTACAATATCGGCTGGCGCCTGTGGCCGAGCTATTACAGCTCCAACTACTGGCTCAACGACCCGTACACGTACCGGCTTCCCTACGCGCCGTGGCCGTACAAATGGGTCCGCTACTACGACGACGCGCTGCTGGTCGACACGACCAC
>DATAKH010000195.1:0-20261 GCA_036261735.1 Sphingomicrobium sp. | reverse complement strand
AAGCCGGGCGGCTTCTTCGACATCCTCTTCGAGAACCATCAACCGCACCGGCATCGCCGGCCCCAGGCCGATATAATTCATGCCCTCGTCAAACAGGACGGCGCCGATTCCCGCGGCTTCCAGCCTCAGCCGGGCAAGATCGGCGTCAACCCGGGTCGGGAAGCGGGCGAGCTCGGCGAGGCCGCTCACCAGGGGACGACGTCGCCGGCCGCAACTTCGTCTTCGCGAGGCGCCCGTCCGAGCATTGCGTTGCGGTGGGGGAAACGGCCGAAGCGGGCGATGACGTCGCGATGCTTCTTCGCATAGTCGAGCTGCTCTTCGTCGCCGAGCTGGGTGAACAGGAGCACCGCCCGGTTCTGGTCGTCCAGGTCTTCGCTGTGCTGGAAGGGCATGTAGAGGAAGCTTCGCTGCTCCTCGTCCATCTGCTCGTCGAGGTCGCGCTCGATCGCGCCCTTGGCGATGGCCAGCGCAAGGGGGTCGGTCGCGAATTGCTCCGCGTGGCCGCGGAATATGTTTCGGGGAAACTGGTCAAACAGGATGACTGCGGCGATCGCTGTCGGGGCATCGGCGAGAAAGGAGTCGGCGGGAAGCTGGCGCTTCTCCTTCCACAGGTCGAGGAATCGATCCCGAACCTGTTCATCGAGCTCGGGCGGTCCGCGCCACCATTGCTGCTTTTCGAGGCCGAACCAGAAATCCAGAACCCGGCCGCGCCAGTCGGTCATCAGCCGGTCCCACCGACTGTGAGGCCGTCGATGAGCAGCGACGGCTGCCCGACCCCGGCCGGGACCGACTGGCCGCCCTTGCCGCAGACGCCCACGCCTTCGTCGAGTGCGAAGTCGTTGCCGATCCCCTTGATCCGGGTGAGTACGCTCGGGCCGTCGCCGATTAGGGTCGCGCCCTTCACCGGCTCGGCGAGCTTGCCGCCGCGGATTCGGTACGCCTCTGTGCAGGAAAAGACGAACTTGCCGCTGGTGATGTCGACCTGGCCGCCGCCGAAGCTCTTCGCATAAACGCCGTCCTTGACCCGTTCGACGAGCTCGCCGGGATTGTCATTGCCGGCAAGCATGAACGTATTGGTCATCCTCGGCATCGGCGCGTGGGCGAAGCTTTCGCGGCGGCCGCTGCCGGTCGGCTCCATTCCCATCAGCCGAGCATTCAGCCGGTCCTGCAAATAGCCCTTGAGGATCCCGTCCTCGATCAGGACGTTGCGGCGGGTCGGCGTGCCTTCGTCGTCGATGGTCAGCGAGCCGCGTCTCTGCTCGATGGCGCCGTCGTCGACTACCGTCACGCCAGGTGCAGCGACGCGCTGCCCAATCCGGCCACTGAATGCCGAGGTGCCCTTGCGGTTGAAGTCGCCCTCGAGCCCGTGGCCGACCGCTTCGTGGAGAAGCACTCCGCACCAGCCCGGGCCGAGCACGACTGGCATTTCTCCGGCGGGGGCGGCGACCGACTGCAGGTTGGTTAGCGCCTGGGCGAGAGCCTCGTCGATGGCTCGGTTCCACGTCGCCGGGTCGAACAGGCGTTCGTAAAGATGCCGGCCGCCAAGCCCGAAGTGGCCGGTTTCCCGGCGGCCGCCGTCGGCGGCGACGATCTGAACCCCGAGCCGAACCAGCGGGCGGACGTCGGAAGCGACGAAACCATCGGCGCGAATCACCTCGATCACCCGCCAGCTGGCGGTCAGGCCGACGCTGACCTGGGCGACTCGCGGGTCGCGAGCGCGGGCCGCGGCGTCAATCTGCTGGCACAGCGCCACCTTGTCGGCGAACGGGACTTCGGTGAGGGGGTTGTCGGGCGAATACATCGCCTGGTTGGTCCGCGCCGGCGGCGGCGCGGCGGCGCCCTTCGCGGGATCGAGCAGCGTCAGCGTGGCGGCGGCGCGGGCGATCGCGTCGGCGCTGATCTCGTTGGCGTGGGCGAAGGCGGTCGTCTCGCCGGTTACCCCGCGAAGCCCGAAGCCCGAGGCGCTGTCGTAGCTTGCGGTCTTCAACCTGCCGTCGTCGAACCCGAACGCCTCGCTGACGCTATGTTCGAGGAACAGCTCGCCGTCGTCGCAAGACGACAGGTGCCGGGCAGCGAGCCTGCGGGCGTCATCGGGGTCGAGACTTCGGTAGAGGAGCTGGCGCGGGTTCACTTCGGGCCGGTGTCCGCAACTCCCCCCTCGAGAATGAAGCGGCGGTCGCAATAGCCGCATTCGACAAAGCCGATCGCGGGGTCGATGCGAAGATAGATCCGCGGATGCCCCAGCTCGGGCGAGACCGCGCCCGAGCCGTCGCAAGCGACCTTCGTGGTCGACACCTTGTACACTTCGGGCGGCGGTAGCGTGGTCATCCTGCTTCGCCACTTAGGGTGGTGACAGTGCCGCGACAAGCGGCGGCGATCACCTGGCTCACGGATATTGGGCGGTCACGTCGAAAGTCCCGACGTAGGTTCCTTGCATCTGATTGGCGGCGACGTTGAGACGGCCGCCGACTCGGAATTCGAAGGTCTCGTTTTCCTGGATGATCCGGGTCGTCGATCCGTCCATCGTCCAGTTCGAAACGGTCATTGTCTCTGTGCCGCCCACCCGCGTCAGTGTGACCGGATTCTTCGGGATCCGGACGATGACAGGGGTCTTTCGGGTTCCCGCGCCCATAAATCGCGCGGACATGGTCGGTCCCGAAGCGGCAACGACGCCCCCGGTCGTGGTCACGGCGCCGGTCGAGGGGTCGAGGATGGCCGTCCCCGCAGTCGCCGAGGAGAGGAGCCCGCCGAAATCGAGATTCCGGAGCTTCAGCAAGGTCAGCGGGCGGAGCACGATCGCGGTCGCCGTCGCATCGGTGGCGGGCGTTGCCGCGCGCACGGGCGCCGGCGCCGACACCATCAGCGCCAGCGCGAGCGAGAAGGAAAGCAGCAAGCGGACCATACGGACCGGCATTTACTTCGCGAGTGTCAAGGCCGCCCTTCCCGTTACGGTTAAGGCTGGCTTTACTTCCGGCGCGCTTCCGTAGGCGGGGACTGGCGGCTATGCGGCTCGCGATGAGCAGCGCCGAGCCCGCAATCCGAATCGACTCGCTCTCGAAAGTCTATGAGGGCGGCAAGCTGGCGCTCGACGGGGTCAGCTTCGACGTCCCGCGCGGTGAGATTTTCGGCCTGCTGGGCCCGAACGGCGCCGGCAAGTCTACCCTGATCAACATCCTTGCCGGGCTGGTAACGAAGTCGGGCGGAACGGCGGAAATCTGGGGCTTCGACATCGACCGGCATCCGCGCAATGCCAAACGGGCGATTGGGGTGGTCCCGCAGGAAATTATCTTCGACCCCTTCTTCACGCCCCGGGAGACCCTTGAAATCCAGGCCGGCCTTTACGGAGTTCCGCGCTCTCAGCGCCGGAGCGACGAGCTGCTCGCCGCGATGCACCTCACCGACAAGGCGAACGCTTATGCGCGCACCTTGTCCGGAGGCATGAAACGGCGGCTTCTGGTCGCCAAGGCAATGGTCCACTCGCCGCCGATCCTGGTGCTCGACGAACCGACCGCGGGAGTCGACGTCGAGCTTCGCCGGCAGCTTTGGGACTATGTCGGATCGCTCAACAGGCAGGGCATCACGGTGGTCTTGACCACCCACTATCTCGAGGAAGCCGAGAAGCTGTGCGACCGGATCGCGATCATCAACCATGGCAAGATGATCGCCAACGAGCCGACCCGCGAGCTCGTCGCCAAGGCGCAGGAGAAGGCGGTGGTCGTCACTATCGACCGCGACCTCGACCGCGTTCCCGCGAATGACGCCTTCGACAATATCGCGCTGGTCGACGAGCGGACCCTGGAGATCACCTATCGCAAGGACAGGGTGAATGCCGGCCAGATCCTCGCCGCCCTCACCGACGGCGGGCTCGGGATCGTCGACGTTTCCACCCGCGACCCCGACCTCGAAGACGTGTTCCTGAGCCTGGTCGCCGAGCAATGAGCAGGGACTTCGACGTCCTGATCGTGGGATCCGGTGCCGCCGGCCTGACAGCGGCGCTCAACCTCGCGCCGGAAAAGAAGGTCGCGGTGATCGCCAAGGGCGCGGTCGGCGAGGGAGCAACGAATTGGGCGCAGGGCGGAATCGCCGCCGTGCTGGAGGAAGGCGACACGTTCGAAGCGCACGTCAACGACACGATGATCGCGGGCGCCGGACTGAACGATCGCAAGGTCGTCGAATATGTCGTCGGGGAGGCGCCAGCGGCCATCGCCCGGCTCGCCGAGCTGGGAGTCCCGTTTGCGACCGAGGGCGGCGCGCTCCACCTGACCCGCGAAGGCGGGCACAGCCACCGGCGGATCGTCCACGTCGCCGACGCAACCGGGCGAGCTGTCCAGCAGGCGCTGGAAGGGGCCGCGGCAAAGCAGCCGAACATCACTCTGCTGCCCGACATGGTAGCGATCGATTTCGTGACCGGCCGCCACGCCGTCGATTTTTCTACGAGCGGAAGTATCCACGGCCTTTACGCCTACAACCGCAAGACGCAGCGGGTCGAGACGTTGACCGGGCGAGCTACGATCCTCGCCAGCGGCGGCGCTGGCCGCGCCTATCTTTTCTCGACCGCTCCGCGCGGCGCCACGGGCGACGGGATTGCGATGGCGTGGCGCGCCGGCTGCCGCGTTTCGAACATGGAATTCATGCAGTTTCATCCGACCTGTCTGTACAATCTCGAGGTCAAGAATTTCCTGATCACCGAGGCGGTGCGGGGCGAGGGCGGGCTGTTGGTCAATCCCAGGACCCGCCGCCGATTCATGCTCGATTATGACGAACGGGCCGAGCTCGCCCCCCGCGATATCGTCGCCCGGGCGATCGACAATGAGATCAAGCGCGACGGCCTCGACTTCGTCTGGCTCGATATCAGCCATCGCGAGTCCGAGTTCGTGAAAAGCCATTTCCCGACCATCCACGAGAAGTTGCTCACGCTTGGGATCGACATGACGAGCGAGCCGATCCCGGTGGTTCCCGCGCAGCATTACACGTGCGGCGGAGTGCTCGTTGACAGGCGCGGGCGTACCGATGCGCCGGGGCTCTATGCCGCCGGGGAAGTGACCCAGTCGGGCCTTCACGGCGCCAACCGGCTGGCCTCCAACAGCCTTCTGGAATGCGTCGTTTTCGGAGAGGCCGCGGCGAAGGACATCCTCGCCAGCTGGGACTCGCTGGGCGACGTGCCGAAGATCCGTGCCTGGGACGAAAGCCGCGTAACCGACAGCGACGAAGAAGTGGTGATCCACCAGATCTGGGGCGAGATCCGCCGCTTCATGTGGAATTACGTCGGGATCGTCCGAACCACCAAGCGGCTCGAGCGGGCCAAGCGCCGCATAGACCTCATCCGCCAGGAGGTCACCGACTATTACAAGAATTTCCGGGTAACGCCCGACCTCATCGAGCTTCGCAACCTCGTCGAGGTCGCCGACCTGATCATCCGCTCGGCGCTATCGCGGCAAGAAAGCCGCGGCCTTCACTACACGCTCGACTATCCCGAGCCGCAGCCGGCGGCGACTGACACGGTGCTGGTGCCCTAGGCGTTCAGTGGGAAGCGAAGACCTTGGTCTTGCCGTCCTTGGTGAAGAGCAGGGTCTTGTAAGGCTCGGCCCTGGCGCCCGTTTCCATGCCGGGTGAGCCAACAACCATTCCCGGGACGGCGAGGCCGGCAGCCTTGGGCTTTTGCGCCAGCAACCGCTTAACGTCCGCAGCCGGTACGTGGCCTTCGATCACGTAATCGCCAATCTTGGCAGTATGGCATGAGCGTAGCTTGTCGGGCACCCCGAGGCGCTTCGCCGTGGGGCTCACATCTGCGACCGAGTGGACTTCGACGTCGAACCCGGCCTTGCGCATATGGTCGACCCAGCCCTCGCAGCAGGTGCACGAAATGCTCTTCGTCACCACCAGGGTCGCCGCGGCCGCGCCCTGCGACATGGCGAGAAACGCCATCGGCGCGAGGATTCTCATCAGCTTTCGGCTTACCATCGGCTTCGCTCCCAAAATACTCCGGCACTCTCCTAGCATGGCTTGCTGTCGGCCTGCTGAAGAAATGGTCGCAGGCCCGGGCACTCCACATGCCCGAGCCCGCGTGTCGCCGCGCTGACCGCTCAGACGAGCGCGGCGATGGTTGCGACTGCGATTGCCCAGCAAAGGATTAGGAAGGGGAGCAAGAGCACGAGCATTGCTGCTTCGCCGCCGCCGGTACGGCCGGTCGCGGTCATGATTCCCTTCTCCCGGAACACCGACCAATCAAGCGGCTTCGATCCGCGTGCGGACCGGACGAAGATTGCCGGAATCGCGAAGAATGCGGCAAGGAAGGCGAACACGATCCCGTAGGAAACGGCCATTTCGCTGCGGAATGCGAAGGCCAGGACTGCAATTGCGCCTGCAAAACAAAGCGCCATCGCAACATAGATGCCGGTGGGGATCTCGAAACTGTGATCCTCGCACGCCCGCGGGGCGGGGGAAGCGACGATGTCGGCGCGGGCGGCGAGGATTTCCTTGTAATGAGCGGTCATTCACGAAACTCCTTTCGTGACACCGTGGGTATTGGCGGCGCCGCCGCACAGCGTTGATTCAGATCAAAAGCGGCCCTCAGTAGATTCCCGTAAGGAGGCTGCTAAACCCGCGCCTCAATGGCAGACGGCAATCATCTCTATCTCGTCGACGGGTCGAGCTACATCTTCCGCGCCTATCACCGCCTGCCGCCGCTCACCAACCGGCACGGCCAGCCGGCGGGGGCGGTCTACGGTTATACGACCATGCTGTGGAAGCTCGCCGACGGGCTAAACAAGGCCGACGGGCCGACCCACATGGCTGTCATCCTCGACGCGTCGGAACAGACGTTCCGGAACGATATGTACGACCAGTACAAGGCGCACCGGCCGCCGCCGCCCGAGGACCTGGTCCCGCAATTCCCGCTGATCCGGACCGCCACCCGCGCCTTTTCGATCCCCTGCATCGAGGAAGCGGGGCTGGAGGCCGACGACATCATTGCCTGCTACGTCACCGCGGCCAAGCAGGCGGGGTGGAAGGTTACCATAGTTAGCTCCGACAAGGATCTGATGCAGCTGGTCGAGGACGGCAAGGTCGACATGCTCGACACGATGAACGACCGGCGGATCGACCGCGCTTATGTCGAGAACAAGTTTGGTGTTGGTCCGGAAACGCTCGGCGACGTGCTCGCGCTGATGGGCGACAAGGTCGACAATATCCCGGGCGTGCCGGGGATCGGGCCAAAGACTGCTTCACAGCTGATCCTCGAATATGGTTCGCTGGAAGCGGTTCTCGCGAGCGCCGAGAGCATCACCAAGCCCAAGCTTAAGCAGTCGCTGATCGAACATGCCGACAATGCGCGGCTGTCGCGCAAGCTCGTCGAGCTGGTATGCGACGCGGCGCTTCCGCAGCCGCTCGAGGACCTTGCGCTAACGGGAATCCCGCCCGAGCCGCTCAAGGAGTTCCTCGAGGAGCAAGGATTCAAGTCGCTCCTCAACCGACTTGTCGGCGGCGGCGGCCCGACCTCGGGGCGGAGCAGCAGCGGCGGCGGGCTCAACCTCGCAGCAGCGTCGATCGAATCGGCACCTGCCGGCACCAGCGAGCCCGAGGCAATCGCGGTCGACCGGTCGACGTACGAGACCGTCACCGACGAGGCGGCGCTCGACCGCTGGATTGCCGAAGCCTCGGCGCTTGGCGTCGTCGCAATCGACACCGAGACGGACTGCATCGACTGCATTATCGCCAGGCTGGCGGGCATCAGCCTCGCCACCGCGCCCAACCGCGCCTGCTACATCCCGGTCGGGCACAGTGGCGCCGACCTCTATTCGGACGCCCCCGAACAGCTGCCAATGGCCGTCGTGATCGAGAAGCTTAAGCCGCTGCTGGAGGACCCCGCGGTCCTCAAGATCGGCCATAATTTCAAATATGACTGGGTGATGTTCGACAAGGCCGGGATCGACGTCGCTCCCGTGGACGACACGATGATCATGAGCTTCGACCTCGATGCCGGGCTTCACGGCCACGGAATGGACGAGCTTGCGAAGCTCCATTTCGACCATGAGTGCATCCCGTTCAAAAGCGTCTGCGGGACGGGCGCCAAGCAGATCACCTTCGACAAGGTGCCGCTGCCGCAGGCGACCCAATATGCGGCCGAGGATGCCGACATCACGTTTCGGCTGTGGCAGCGGCTGAAGCCTCGGATCGCAAGCGAGAACGTCACCCGAGTCTATGAGCGGGTCGACCGTCCGCTGGTGCCGGTGATCAGCCGGATGGAGCGCCGCGGGGTAAAGGTAGACCGCGACTATCTCGCCAAGCTCAGCCGCGAGTTCGCCGAGGAAATCGTCAGGCTGGAGGAGCGGATTTACGAAGCTGCCTGCGGTCCGTTCACGATCGGGTCGCCGCAGCAGCTCGGCGAGGTGCTCTACGGGCGGCTAGGTCTCAAGGGCGGGCGCAAGGGCAAGAGCGGCAAATATTCGACCGACGTGACCGAGCTCGAACGGCTCGCCGGCGAAGGCGTCGAATGCGCGCGGCTGGTGCTCGAGTGGCGGCAGCTGTCGAAGCTCAAGTCGACCTACACGGACGCACTGCAGGCGCAAATCAACCCCGAGACGGGGCGGGTCCACACCAGCTTCTCGCTTGCCGGAGCGCAGACGGGACGGCTGGCGTCGAATGACCCCAATTTGCAGAACATCCCGATCCGGACCGAGATCGGCCGCAAGATCCGCGACGCTTTCGTCGCCGAGCCCGGCAATGTGCTGATGAGCGCCGACTATAGCCAGATCGAACTGAGGCTGGCCGCGCACATGGCCGACGTCCCGCAGCTCAAGGCGGCGTTCCGCGACGGCGCCGACATCCACAACATGACTGCCGAAGAGCTGTTCGGATCGGCTGACCGCGACAACCGCAACAAGGCCAAGACGGTCAATTTCGCGATCCTCTACGGAATCTCGTCATGGGGCCTCGCTGGACGGCTCGGGATCCCGAAGGACGAAGGCAAGGCGATCATCGACCGCTATTTCGAGCGCTTCCCCGGAATCCGAACCTACATCGAGCAGACGCTGCAATTCGCCCGCGAGCATGGCTTCACCCGCACCCTGTTCGGTCGGAAGACCCACTTCCCCAACATCCGCGCCGGCAACCCATCCCATCGCGGCGGTGCCGAGCGGGCGGCGGTCAACGCGCCGATCCAGGGCACCAGCGCCGACCTCATCAAGCGGGCGATGGCGCGGATGGACGATGCGCTCGCCGAGGCGGGCCTCGAAGGCGTGAAGATGCTCCTCCAGGTCCACGACGAACTGGTCTTCGAAGTTCCGGAAGGCCGCGAGGAAGAAGCCGCCGAAGTGGTCCGGTCGGTGATGTCCTCAGCCGGCTCCCCCGGGCTCGAGCTCGACGTGCCACTCGACGTCCAGGTCGGCTGGGGCGAGCATTGGGGCGCCGCGCATTGAGCGACCCTGGACCGCAACCGGGCGCCGCAAGTGCCGATCTGGCCGCGCTCGCCCGCGGCGGACGGATCAATTTCTTCGGCTTTGTGCTTCGGCTCGCGGCGCGGCTGCCGTTCCTGTTCATCGCCGGTCGTTTGTACGGGCCGGAGCTGGTCGGCCGGTTCGCGTATGCGATCATCGTCATAGAGCTTGCGGCGCAGCTGGCCACGATCGGCCTCAAGCGCGGCTTGGCGCAGCAGCTCGCCAAGACCGACCAGCCGCACGTCTGCGTCGTCTTCGACGGACTTCTAGCCGCCTTCGTCACGTCGGCGGTGGCAAGCGCTATCCTGATGGTGTTCCCATTGGCGATGTTCCCGAATGGCGACATCCACGGCGCCGACTGGCTGCTGCCGCTGGTGATCTTCGGGATTGCCGGCGCCGACGTCGCGCTCGCGGCGCTAGCGTATCGCCACGACATCGCTTCCACAGTCCGCGTTCGAGCAGTGGTAGAGCCGGTCACGATCAGCGTCGCCGCGGGTCTGCTTTACTTCATTGTCCCGCAGGACGGGCTGATCGTCGCCTATGTCATCTCGGTCGCCGCCGGTCTGCTCGTCGCCATGTGGAGGCTGGCTCGCAACTACGGCGTCCCGCACGGGTGGAAGCCGCACCCCGCCACCGTCTGGGGAATGGCCCGGCAAAACTTGCCGCTTGCCGGAGCCGACGCAATCGAATGGGGGTCACGGCGCCTCGACATCGCAATCCTCGGACTGTTCGTCGCGCCTTATTGGGTCGGCATTTATTATATGGCCCAGAACGTCGCTTCGCTTCCGGCCAAGCTAAAGACCAGCTTTGACCCAATCCTTGCACCAGTGATCACGCAGAAGCTGTCTGAGGGCAACCTTCCCGCCGTCGCGAAGCAGGTGCGTCAGGTCGGCTATTGGGTGATCTCCGCGCAGGCCGGGATCGCGCTTGCGCTCGCTATTCCGGGCGAGGCGGTTATGGGGCTGATCGGGCCACAATTCGTTGCCGGCACCGCCGCCCTTGCCTTCCTGCTGTTCGCCGAAGTTGTCGCCGCGACGGCGGCGGTGTCGGAGGCGGCGCTCGTCTACGTTGCAAGGCTTCGCAATCTGCTGATTTCGTTGCTGATGATCGCTTGTCAGGCGGTGCTCACGGTTGCGATCATTCTTGGCGTGGCGAGACTGCCGTTGCCGGTTGACCGGGTCGAGGCTTTCCAGAGCGCCGGCGCGGCGGTGGCGTTAATGCTGGCGTTGGCGCTCGCCTCGGTCCTGAAGGCCAACCTCCTAGGCCGACTGCTCCATTCTCCGGTCCAGGGCTGGCGGTGGTCACTTTTGTGGGCGGCGGCGGCCGGCATCGTTGTCGGCTCCTTCGCCACCTTCCTGCCCGAATGGACCGAGCTGATTTTCGGAATACCGGCGATCCTCGTCGCGTTCGGCGCCGTTCTCTGGGTGAAAGGATTTGGACCCGAGGACCGCGAGCTGTTCCGGATGAAGAAGGCTGATATCGAAAACCTGCAGGTGCCTGCGCCCGGAACGACCGAAGACCCAATCCGCTGAATTCGGCTAGTGCCGGAAATGCCGCATCCCCGTGAACAGCATCGCGAGCCCCGCTTTGTCGGCGGCGGCGATGACCTCTTCGTCGCGGATCGAGCCTCCCGGCTGGATCACGGCCGTCGCGCCCGCCTCGGCGGCTGAAAGCAGCCCGTCGGCGAACGGGAAGAAAGCATCAGAAGCGACCGCGGATCCGACGGTTCGCGGCTCCGGCCACCCGGCAGCTTCCGCCGCTTCGCGCGCCCGGATTGCGGCGATCCGTGCGCTGTCGCGCCGGTTCATCTGCCCTGCGCCGATGCCGGCGGTGACGCCGTCCTTGGCGTAGACGATCGCATTCGACTTGACGTGCTTGGCGACCGTCCAGGCAAACAGGCAGTCGGCGAGCTCCTGGCTCGTCGGTTCGCGCTTCGTCACGCATTTGAGCTGGTCGCGATTGATCGTGCCGTTGTCGCGGTCCTGCACCAGCAGTCCCCCGGCGATGATCGCCAGGGCCTGACCGGGTCGCGCCGGGTCGGGAAGCTCGCCCGTTAGGAGCAAGCGCAGGTTCTTCTTCTTTGCGAAGATCGCCTTTGCGTCATCGTCCGCATCGGGAGCCACGACGACCTCGGTAAAGATCTGCGTGATGGCGTGCGCAGTCGCCGAGTCGAGCGGCCGGTTGGTCGCGACGATCCCTCCGAAGGCCGAAACGCTGTCGCAGGCGAGCGCTTCGCCCCAGGCGTCGATCAGCGATCCGCGTGTGGCGACTCCGCAAGGGTTGGCGTGCTTGACGATGACCACCGTCGGCTCGGCGCAGCGGAATTCCGAAACCAGCTCGAGCGCCGCATTGGCGTCGTTGAGGTTGTTGTAGCTGAGCTCCTTGCCCTGGAGCTGCTCGGCCTGGGCGATACCGCGGGCGTGCGGACCGGCGGGGATATAGAGCGCCGCCTTCTGATGCGGGTTCTCGCCGTAGCGCAGCTCCATTTTGAGTTTGGACGAGAAGGTCCAGCTTTCGGGCCAGCGCTGGCCCTGGTCACCATAAGCGAACCATTGCGAGATCATCGAATCGTAAGCGGCGGTGAGCGCATAGGCCTTGGCCGCCATCCGCTTGCGGAAGTCGAGCGAGGTCGCGCCGTCGTTGCGCTCCAGCTCGGCGAGGAGCTCGTCGTAATCCGCCGGGTCGGTCACGATCGTCACGAAGGCGTGGTTTTTTGCCGCCGAGCGCACCATCGAAGGCCCGCCGATGTCGATATTCTCGATGATGTCGTCGCGCCCGGCGCCGCGAGCGACCGTCGCCTCGAACGGGTAGAGATTGACCACGACAAGGTCGATCGCCGCAATTTCGTGCTCGTCCATCGCCGTGACGTGCTCAGCGTTGTCGCGGACGGCGAGCAGGCCTCCGTGAACCTTCGGGTGAAGAGTCTTGACCCGCCCGTCCATCATTTCCGGGAAGCCCGTAAGGTCGCTGATATCACGTGGATCGGCACCACTTTCGCGGAGCTTCGCCGCCGTCCCTCCCGTCGAGACCAGCTCCACCCTGCGGCCCGCGAGCGCCTTTGCAAGCCCATCCAGCCCGGCCTTGTCGGAAACGGAAATCAGCGCCCTTCGAATGGGCACGAGGTCGGTCATTGTCACTCCTTTGTCAGCTCGATCGGCGGAACTGCCAGTGAACTTCGGCGCCCGTTGCCGAGGCTTCGCCGTTGATCACAAGCTGCATCGTCCTGTGCGGGATTCCGCGGCGGTCGACCATCAGGCTTTCCTCGACCCCGATCGCAGCTCCGCGAGAACGGAAGTTCCACGGCGGCGCTCCGGGCGAGCGAAGGATCGCGCCCATTCCGTCGGCTGTGATCGTCGGCTCGAGCCCGTGGGCGAGGTGGAAACGGATCGCGAACGGAGTCCCGTCCTTCGAGCGGCGCCTGCCTTTCGGCGTCAGCTCGTCGGTGCCGCGCAATTCCTTGCCGTCGTTGCCGAGGACGAGCACCCGGCGGTGAATGAGTCCGAAGGAGCGCGAATAGCCGTCGTGACTGGCGTCGAGACGGCTCGAATCATTATCCTCGGTCCGCTCTATGATGACGTCGGTGACGCCTTTACCGAGCGATCCGTCGGCGAGGATTGCAGTCGAATTGGTATCGGCGAGAGTGAGGGTGCTGTGCGCCGCGGTCGATTGCAGCGCGGTCGCAAGCCCGTCGGGCATCTTGTCGGGAAATGCCCCGGGACCGCCGCAATTGACGACCAGCCTCTGCGCGCCGTCGGAAAGCTCGAAAGCCAAAGTCGACGCGCAGCCTGACGGCGCCGCTTTCGGAGGGGGTGGGGGGGCTGCGTCAATCACGACGACTGTCCCCAGCGCGGACAGCCGGTGAAAGCCCCAGCCACGCGGCTGGCGAAGAGCCCGAGCGCGGATCCCGCAGCCTTCGATGATCGCGGTCAGTCGTGCCGGATCGCCGGAGTTACCGCCCTGCCAGCTCGACAGCCCGCCGTCGCCGAGGATGACTCCATGGAGCGCCGACAGCGCTGCGGCGGCTGCGGCCTCGAGCCGGTCGGGCGGCGTGTGCTTGGCGGCGAAATAGGCTGAACGCAGAAGGCCGAGATGGTCGACCAGGCGGACCTGCTCGTACGGCGTTCGGCTGACCAAGCCGCCGTCATCGAACTGGGCGGAAGCGAGCGCCCTGCCGAGGCCGGACTCGGCGCGTGCTATCCGCGCGACTCCGCCCTGGACGAGCAATGCCGCGGCGACGACTCCGGCCCATGCAGTGACCTGCCTGATGCCGGCCGGAGCGCGGTCGGCATTGGCTTCGGCATGGCGGGCGCCGCGGACAAGGGTGTTCAGCAATGCGGAGCGGTAGCCGGCGTCGCTGCTCGACAGGATGTACGGCGCGTAAGCAGTCCAGAACAGGATTCGCTCGCCCCACAAGTCCGCCCGCCAGGCGGCGTCGACCCGGGTGCCATGAGTGAGAAGCCAGCGGCCGACGATGGCTTCGGCAAGGCGCGAGCCGCGTTCGCGGGATGCGGCGGCGGCAAGGTCGCGGAGCCAGGAGAAGCCCTGGAGCTGCTCGGCCAAGGGACCTTCGGCGCCGATGGCGGCAAAATCGAGGTCTGCAAGGTCGAGCGTCTCGCCACCGCAGATGAGCTTTCCGGCGAGCAGCGAGTCGCCGCGCCCGCGGTCGCCCTGGACATGGTCGCGCGGGACTGCGACCAGCCGCAGAGGCTGCCGCCGCGATCCCGTCAGGCGGGACAGCAACGAACCCTTGGCAAGCTTTCTGACAACGGCGCTTTGAGCCGTGTCGGCGCTCATCCCTCTCCCCGAAGCGCTCGGATGTTTGCCGCGTAGCTGTCCGGACCGCCGCGGAAGGTCGCCGAGCCGGCGACGAGGACGCTGGCGCCAGCGTTCACGGCCTGGGGCGCGGTTTCGGGGTCGATGCCGCCGTCAACCTCGATGAGGACAGCGAGCTTTTCCTTAGCGACTCGCTTTGCGATCGCCTCGATCTTGCGCAGCTGGCTTGAGATGAATTTCTGCCCGCCGAATCCGGGATTGACGCTCATCACCAGCACCAGGTCTATGTCTTCGAGGACATAGTCGAGCGCCTTGGCCGGCGTTGCCGGGTTGAGCGACACGCCCGCCTTCTTGCCGAGCGCCTTGATCCGCTGGACGGTGCGGTGAAGGTGCGGGCCGGCTTCGGGATGGACGGTGATGATGTCCGCTCCGGCTTCCGCGAAAGCGTCGAGGAACAGATCGGCCGGCGAAATCATCAGATGGACATCGAACGGCTTGTCGGTGTGCGGCCGAAGCGCCTTCACCACCCCCGGCCCGATCGTCAGGTTGGGCACGAAATGCCCGTCCATCACGTCGATGTGGATCCAGTCGGCGCCGGCCTCGTCGACCGCTCGCACCTCTTCGCCAAGCCGGGCGAAATCGGCGGAAAGGATGGAAGGGGCGATCAGCGGGCGAGCCATTGGCCCGATTAGAACGGATTAAGCGGAACGGACAAGGCGCGCGATGAAGAAGCCGTCGAGCCCGCCCTCTTTTTCCAGCAGGCCGGGGAGGATTCGCACCCAGCCCTCCGCCGCCGGTGTGACGAACTGCGGAAGTTCGCCTGGCTCAGGCGGAGCGACTCGGAAATGCCGATGCTCGCGCAGGAACACGGCAACCATCTCTTCGCCCTCCTGCGGCTCGAGCGAGCAGACGGAGTAGACCAGCGCTCCCCCCGGATCGAGCCACGACGCAGCCCGTTCGAGAAGCCTGGACTGAAGCTCGGCGGATTCGGCGATTATGCGCGGCCGGGCGCGGTAGAGGACCTCCGGGTGACGGCGGAACGTGCCGGTGGCCGAGCAGGGCGCATCGAGCAGGATCGAGTGGACTAGACGATTCGGCTCCCACCCGAGCGCGTCGGCGGCGACGAGATCGGCCACCAGGCCCGTGCGCTTGAGGTTTTCCGCCAGCCGTTCCAGTCGCTGCTGCGAAGCGTCAACCGCCGTGACCCGCTGGCCAGCGGCGGCAATCTGCATCGCCTTGCCGTCCAGAGCGGCGCAAAGGTCGATCACCTCTTTCGCCTTATTCGGAAGCAGCCGCGCCGGAAGCGACGCAGCGAGGTCCTGGACCCACCAGTCGCCGGACCCGAAGCCGGGAATATCGGTCACCGATCCCGCTTCCTGGATACGCACATTCCGGGGAGCAAGTGTCGCTCCGCCGGTTTCGGCTGCGAACGCCTGCGCCGCCCGCTCCGACTTGAACGTCAGGTCGAGCGGAGGACGATGCGCTATCTGCCGCCGCGCGGCTTCGACGACCTCATCGCCCCAGGCTTCGCTCCAGCGCTGCTCGACATCGGCTGGGAGGCGCGGCGCTTCGATCGGCGGGACCCCGCGGCGGAGCAAGGTCCCGAGAACGCCATGAACGAGCCGCCGTGGCCCCCCGTCGACCAGCGGAAGCGCGGTGGCGACCAGCGCATGATCGGGCGTATCGAGGCCGATCTTCTGCGCGAGCGCGATCCGAAGCACCATGCGCGCTTTGGAATCATCGGGAAGGCGTTGCCTTGTTGCGCTGTCGATCAGCGCGTCGAGATCTGGAAGGCGGCGGAGCACTTCGCCGGCTATCGCGATTGCGAGGCCCTGGTCGCGGTCGGAAAGGCCGCGCGATCCGCCCGCCGCGGAGTCGAGCGTTCGCCCTTGCCGCAGCACCGCGTCGAGCATCTGCAGAGCGGCGCGCCTCGCCGGCACGCCTTCGGCCCTTGGCATTCGCTCAGCCAAGGCTCATCTTCCGTCCGTGAAGCGACCGAAGCATCTCGACCCGCCGGAATATCTGTCGAAGTCGCCGCCGGTTCCGGACCCGGAGCCGGTGACGAAGACCGAGCCTCCCGCCGGCGAGGAAGCGAAGCCTGACCCGACCCGGTACGGCGACTGGGAGAAGAAGGGCATCGCGATCGATTTCTAGACGCCTTCGGCGCGAGGCGGGCGCGACAGCAGCTCCTCGAGCACCGAATCGACGCTAGCGCCGTCGAGCAGCGCATCGACCGCCGCGACGATCGGCATGTCGATGCCGCGATCTCGAGCGAGGCGCGCAAGCACGGGGGCTGTGAAGGCGCCTTCGGCAACGGTTCGGCGATCGGCCATTAGCTCGGTTGCCGCTTTCCCTCCGCCGATGCCGACTCCGAGGGAATAATTGCGCGAGCTTGTCGACGAGCAGGTGAGGACTAGGTCGCCAAGGCCGGAAAGGCCGGCGAGCGTGTCGCGGCGCGCGCCGAGAGCGACTCCGAAGCGCGTCATCTCGGCGAAGCCGCGGGCGATCAGCGCCGCCCGGGCGTTCTGGCCAAGCCCGCGGCCCTCGACGACCCCGCAGGCGATGGCGAGGACGTTCTTGACCGCTCCGCCGACCTCGGCGCCGGCAACATCGTCGCTGACGTAGATCCGGAAGGTCGGCTGGGCGAGCGCGGCGCGAAGCCGCTCCGCCACTCCGGCGTCTTCGGCCGCGAGGGTCACCGCAGTCGGGAGGCCCGTTGCGACCTCGTGGGCGAAAGTCGGGCCGGAGAGGACCGCGATCGGGGCACCGGGGCAGACATCCGCCGCGACCTCGTGAAGCATTCCGCCGCTGCTTTCCTCAATGCCCTTCGAGCAGAGTACCCGCGGAACATGGCAGCGCGGCGCCTTGTCGAGCACGGCGCGCATGTGTTGGGCCGGGGTAACGACGAGCCAGGCGTCGCAACCGCCGAGGTCATCGAGCTCGCCTGTCGCCCGAATCGCCGGGTCGAGCGGGATTCCGGACAGGAACAGCGGGTTCTCGTGGGCGCGGTTGACAGCCTCGACGACCTCCTCCTCCATCGCCCACAACAGGACGTCGCGCCCGGCCCTGGCCGCGACCTGGGCGAGTGCAGTGCCCCAGGCGCCGCCGCCAATAACCGCGATCTTCTGCATGTTCATGCCTTCACGCCCGCGCCGCGGACCTTTTCCGCATCGGGATCGAGCGGCCAGCGAGCTCGCGCGGGGGCCGAGAGATCGTCGATCATTCCGGCGCAATAGCGCTCGCCGCCCGCCCAGGCGATCATCGCCGCATTGTCGGTGCACAGCCACGCCGGCGGGACGCTGAACGAGCGGCCGCTCGCCGCCGCGAGTTGCTGGAGCGCGGAGCGAATCGCCTGGTTGGCGGCGACTCCCCCCGCCACGACCAGCGCACGTGAGTCGCTGCTCGCGAGCGCGAGCCGGGTGCGGTCGACCAGGCAGTCGACGATCGCCTGCTGGAAGCTCGCGGCAATGTCGGCGGGCTCGTGGTTGCCCGACCCGACCGCGCGCTGGACCGCGCTCTTCAGGCCCGCGAACGAAAAATGCGGCTCCCCCGATCCCACCAGCGGCCTCGGCAACGGCACCGCCGCCGGGTTGCCCGCCTTCGCCAGCTGCTCGATTGCCGGGCCACCGGGATAGGGCAGGCCAAGCAGCTTGGCTGCCTTGTCGAACGCCTCGCCCGCGGCATCGTCGATCGTGGTCGCGAGCCGCCGGTACGCGCCGACTCCAAGCACTTCGAGGATCTGGCAATGGCCGCCGGAAACCAGAAGCAGCAGGTAAGGAAAGTCGAGATCGGGGTCGACGAGGCGCGGCGACAAAGCGTGTCCCTCGAGATGATTGACCGCGACCAGCGGCTTGCCGGACGACAGAGCGAGGCCCTTGGCCGTCATCAGCGCGACCATGACCCCGCCGATCAGCCCCGGCCCGGCGGTGGCGGCGATGGCGTCTACGTCGTCGAGCGAGACCTTCGCGTCGTTGAATACCTTGCGGACGAGATCGGGAAGAATCTGCACGTGGGCGCGCGCGGCGATCTCGGGAACCACTCCGCCGAACGGCCGGTGCGCGTCGTTCTGCGAAACGACCGCCTGCGCCAGGATTCGCCGGTCGGTCGTGACCAGCGCCGCAGCGGTGTCGTCGCAGCTGGATTCGAGGCCGAGGATGATCGCCATGCGTTGGTTCCTTTGCCCGAACCGTTGGACTAGTGGAAGGCGATGCCCCGAAACCCGAGACTTGGAACCCGTGGATCGCCGCTGGCGATGATCCAGGCGCGCAAGATTGCATCCGCGCTCGAGGTCGCCGAGCGCTGGCCGGCGGGGCACGTCGAGATCGTCGCAATTAAAACCAGCGGCGACCGGATTACCGACCGGCCGCTCGCGGACGTCGGCGGCAAGGGGTTGTGGACGAAGGAGCTGGATGCGGCCTTGCTGGCGGGGGAGGTCGATTTCTGCGTCCACTCGATGAAGGACGTCGAGGTGGTTCGGCCGGCCGAGATCCGCCTCGCGGCGATCCGGCCGCGGGTCTATTTCGAGGACAAGCTGATCGGAGCAGCCTCGCTCGACGAGCTCAAGCAGGGCGCGGTCGTCGGCACATCGTCTCCGCGCCGGGCCGCCCAGGTGCTCGCGGCGCGGCCCGACCTGAAGGTGGTGCCGTTGCGCGGCAATGTCGAAACTCGGCTCAAGAAGCTTGAGGCCGGCGAGGTCGACGCGACGATACTGTCCGCGGCCGGTCTTCACCGGCTTGGGATGGACCATATCGGAACGCCCATTCCGCTGGACATCATGCTTCCAGCGCCGGGACAGGGCGCGCTTGCGATCGAATGCCGCACCGACGACCGCGACTGCATGCAGCTGCTCAAGCTGCTCGATAATTCGGCGAGCCGCTCCGCGGTCATGGCCGAGCGGGCGTTTGCACGGGCGCTCGGCGGCTCCTGTCACTCGCCGGTGGCGGCGCTCGCGACCTGCGACCTCAGCCAGGTGCAGCTCCGCGCCGAGATCCTCTCCGCCGACGGCAAGGACCGCGTTCGCGACGAAGCCAGTTTTGCCGCGGGCAAGGAGGAAGCCGCCGCGAAGCTCGCGACCGACATGCTCGAGCGCGCGCCCGAGTCGATCCGGAGGTTGTTCGCAGCCGCATGAGGCCGCTCGTCATTGTCCGCCCCGAACCAGGGGCGAGCGCAACCGCAAGGGCAGCCGAGGCGAATGGCCTGACGCCTGTGCTCGTGCCCCTTTTCAAGGTCGAGCCGGCGGAATGGCAGGCGCCGGATCCGAGTGAATATGACGCCCTGCTCCTCACGAGCGCAAACGCGCTTCGCCATGCGGGAATCGGGCTCGATGGCTTTCGAGAGCTGCCCGCTTATTGCATCGGCGAGGCGACGGCGGCGGCGGCAAGGGAAGCGGGACTTACCGTCACCGCGGCCGGAACCGCCGGTATCGACGAGCTGCTGCAGCGAGTTCCGCAAGGATCCCGGCTGCTTCACCTTTCGGGAACGCATTGGCGGGAGCCGGCGAATCAAACCCATTCGATCCGCCATCTGCCTGTTTACGATTCGGCCGAGCTGCCTCGCCCGGATCGGCTTGCGCTGATCGAAGGCGCGGTAGTCGCGGTTCACTCGCCGCGCGCCGCCTCGACCCTGGCACGCCATGCCGACGACTTGCGCCTGGATCGGCGACAGACCGCGATCGCTGCAATCAGCGCCGAGACAGCGGCGGCGGCAGGTCCGGGGTGGGAAACGGTCGAAACGGCCCCCGAGCCCAGCGATTCGGCGCTTCTCGCCATCGCCGCTCGCCTATGCCACAACCGCGGCTGATGGAGCGGGCCGGGAAAGGCGAGATGGGCTGGGGAGCGCGGTTGCTGATCGCGGCCGTGCTGATCCTCGTCGGCGCCGCTGCGGCGGTATGGGCGCTCGCCCACTATCAGCCGGTTGCGCGCTTTCTGGGCGTTGTTCCGGCCGCGGAGGCGCCGGCGCTGCCAGCGCAACAGCTCCGCCCCCAAACAGACGCCGAACCGCAAAGCGCGGCAACGCTCAATCCCGCGATCGCCGAGCAAATCGGTGCGCTGCAGG
>DATAKH010000107.1:0-4912 GCA_036261735.1 Sphingomicrobium sp. | reverse complement strand
TTCGTCGGCCATCAACACATGCGGAGCCCGCGCGTCCGCGTCCGAATATACCGCAACGGTCTTGATGCCCATGCGCCGCGCGGTGCGGATCACGCGGCACGCAATCTCCCCGCGATTGGCGATCAAGATCTTACTGAACATCATCATCCTTGTAGAGGAATCGGAAGCCGAGATAGGCCAGGATCAAGAGCAGCGCGACGGCCAATCCGCGCCAGAAAACAAACCCGTCCACGTAGCCGCGATAAAAGTTGCAAGCCTGGTCATCGCCACAATCGCCCATCGTCGTCGCGAACCATTCGAACAGGAAGAATCCGAGCCACGTGAATCCGAGAATCGTAAATGCGATGCAGCCAATGCGGTGCTTCACTCCGCAGCCTCATCGAGCGGAGGGCGGTTGTGGCCGAGCAGGCGGAGCACTTCGTCGGCGGCGTCGGCGAGGTTGGTGCCAGGGCCGAAGATCGCCTGCACCCCCGCGGCGCGGAGCGCGGCATAATCCTGCGGCGGGATGACCCCGCCAGCGACCACCTTGATGTCGGCTCTCCCTAAGTCCTTGAGCGCATCGATCATCTCCGGGATCAGCGTCCGGTGCCCCGCCGCGAGCGAGCTTGCGCCGACCACGTCCACGTCCTTTTCGACCGCCATCTGCGCGGTCTCCCGCGGGGTCTGGAATAGCGGGCCGGGGATCACTTCGAAGCCGAGGTCGGTGAAGGCGGAGGAGACGAGGTTGGCGCCGCGGTCATGCCCGTCCTGCCCCATCTTGGCGACGAGGATGCGCGGCTTTCGACCGAGGCGATCGGCGACGCTTCGCGTGCCTTGTTCGGCGGCCTTCCAACGATCGTCGCCGCGCGCCTTGCCGTAGATGCCGCGAACCGGCTCGGGCACCGTATCGTAACGCCCGAAGGCGCGCTCCAGCGCATCCGAAATCTCCCCGAGCGTCGCCCGCGCCCGCGCCGCTTCGACGGAGAGCGCGAGCAGATTGGCGTCACCCTTCGCGCCTTCGGTCAAGGCGTCCAGCGCCGCACGCGCCTTTGCTTCGTCGCGGCTCGCCCGCACCTTCTCAATCCGGGCAATCTGACCGGCACGGACCCGGGCATTGTCGACCTCGAGGATGTCGTGCTCGGGCTCGCTTTCCGGCTGGTAGCGGTTCACGCCGACGATCACCGTCTCGCCTGTATCGACTTTGGCCGCGCGCTCAGCCGCGGCTTCCTCGATCCGATGCTTGGGAAGGCCCTCGGCGACCGCCTTGGTCATCCCGCCGTGCGCCTCGACTTCCTCGATCAGCGCCCACGCTTTCTCTTCCAGCTCGCGCGTAAGCTTCTCGACGTACCAGCTTCCGCCCAATGGGTCGGCAACGGCGGTCACCCCGCTTTCCTCGGCGAGGATCAGCTGCGTGTTTCTCGCAATGCGAGCGCTGAAATCCGTCGGCAGCGCAATCGCCTCGTCGAAGCTGTTGGTGTGCAGCGACTGCGTGCCGCCGAGCACCGCCGCGAGCGCCTCAATCGTGGTCCGTATGATATTGTTGTAGGCGTCCTGCTCCGTAAGGCTGACTCCGCTCGTCTGGCAGTGGGTGCGGAGCACTTTCGACTTGTCGTTTTTCGCGCCGAGTTCGGTCATAATCCGGTGCCACAAGGTGCGCGCGGCGCGGAGCTTCGCGACTTCCATGAACAGGTTCATGCCGATGCCGAAGAAGAAGCTCAGCCGCCCCGCAAATTCGTCGATCGCGAGGCCCTGCTTCATCGCCACGCGCACATATTCCATGCCGTCGGCGAGCGTGTAGGCGAGCTCCTGCACCGCCGTCGCCCCGGCCTCGTGCATGTGATAGCCGCTGATCGAGATCGAGTTGAACTTCGGCATCTCGCGATTGGTGTAGGCGATGATATCGGCGACGATCCGCATGCTCGGCTCGGGCGGGTAGATGTAGGTGTTGCGGACCGCGAACTCTTTCAGGATGTCGTTCTGGATGGTGCCGGTCAGCTTGTCGTGGGCCACGCCCTGTTCCTCGCCCGCGACGATGAAGAAGGCCATGACCGGAAGCACCGCGCCGTTCATCGTCATCGACACGCTCATCGTGTCGAGCGGGATTCCGTCGAACAGCAGCTTCATGTCCTCGACGGTGTCGATGGCGACGCCGGCCATCCCGACGTCGCCGGCAACGCGCGGGTTGTCGCTGTCGTAGCCGCGGTGGGTGGCGAGGTCGAAGGCGACAGAAAGGCCCTTTTGCCCCGCCTTCAAATTGCGGCGGTAGAAAGCGTTGGACTCTTCGGCGGTGGAGAATCCGGCGTACTGGCGGATCGTCCACGGGCGCCCGGCGTACATCGTCGCATAGGGGCCGCGAGTGAATGGCGGCTCGCCCGGCTTTCCGGGGTCGATTCCCCTGGCGTCCTCCGGTCCGTAAACGACCTTCAGATCGATGCCTTCGGGCGTCTCGCGGCTGATCTCGTCACTCATCGGCGGGAAGCCCTAGCAGGGGATTTCGGATTTCGGGAGTGCTCAGGCGTTACGAAGCGTTCGGCTCGTTCGAGCGTTTATGCGTCGAAAGGAGACCGCAAATGCCTGCCAAATCGAAAGCCCAGCAAAAGGCCGCCGGTGCGGCACTCTCCGCCAAGCGCGGCGACACGCCCAAAAGCGAGCTCAAGGGCGCATCCAAGTCGATGATGTCGATGAGTGAGAAAGAGCTGGAAAAAATGGCTTCGACCAAGCGCAAGGGCAAGCCGGAGCACGTCGACTGACAGCCGCAGGCGCGGCTCTCCGCGTCACCTTTGCCATACACGGGGCCGCCGCCCATTTCGGGCTGCGGCCCTTTTCTTGAGGGCTTCGACGGTTAAAGGGGAGGCATGGCGCCACCCCGTTCCAACGTGCAGCGCACCGAGAGACTTGCCGGACTGGTGCTCATTGCCGCCGCGGCACTGGCGCTGCTCGCGGCCAACACGGGCCTCAACGATCTTTATCACGCATTCCTGGAGACCAAGTTCGGTCCGGCCATGCCGCGGTTCGGCGTGCTCTCGGTCCACTATTGGATTGCCGACGGCCTGATGGCGATTTTCTTCCTACTCGTCGGGCTGGAAGTGAAGCGCGAGTGGTATGAGGGGCGGCTTTCGACACCGGCGGAACGGCGCCTCCCGTTCATTGCGGCGGCCGCGGGAATGGCGGTTCCGGCGCTGCTCTACCTGCTCGTAATCGGGTTCGATCCAGCGCTGATCCGCGGATGGGCGATCCCGTCGGCGACGGACATCGCCTTTGCGATCGGGATTCTCGCCTTGCTTGGAGTGCGCTCCAATCCGACGATCAAGCTCCTGCTCGTCACGATCGCGATCGTCGACGATATCGGCGCGGTGGCGATCATCGCGCTGGTCTATACGGACAGCCTCAACGGAATCGCGATCGCCATGGCGCTTGCGATCCTCGCCCTGATGGCGACGCTGAACCTGTTCGGCGTGCGGCGGCTGTGGCCGTACCTGCTTGCCTTCCCCTTCCTTTGGTATGCGGTCCTGGCGAGCGGAATTCACGCCACCATCGCCGGCGTTCTCGCCGCGCTCGCGGTTCCGCTCGGAAAGGACGAGCCCTATTCCCCACTGAAACGGCTCGAGCACGAGCTGCACCCGTGGGTGATGTTCGCGGTGATGCCGCTGTTCGGCTTCGCCAGCGCCGGGGTCCATATCACCGGCTTCGCCGAGCTGTTGCAGCCGGTCGCGCTGGGAATCATCGCCGGGCTGTTCGTCGGAAAGCAGGCCGGCGTTTTCGGCGCGATCTGGCTCGCCCATTGCAGCGGAGTCGCTCCACGCCCGCGCTATACCCGCTGGCCGGAACTGTACGGCGCGTCGCTGCTGTGCGGAGTGGGCTTCACGATGAGCCTGTTCATCGGCGCGCTCGCCTTCCCGAATTCCCCGGACGCGGTCGCGGCCGCCAAGCTCGGCACGCTCGCGGGCTCGTTCCTGTCGGCCATCGCCGGCTGGACCGTGCTTCGCTTCACTGCGCCGATGACCTTCGCCGAAGAGGAACGCGAAGAGGCGCGCGAGATTTTCGGCGAAGACCAGGACGAGCCGCTTCCGTCGCCTACGCTGGCCGAGGAGATGGCGGCCGGCGAGCCAGGAATGCGGACGACCAAGGACTGATACCGGCGAGCGAGGGTCGGAAATGCCCGGACCGGCTAACGCCAGCCGCTCTTCCGCGCCTCTGCCTCCTGCGCTCCGTCCATGGGCTCGCCGGCCATCGTCGCGTCAAGGAGCGCGGCCAGCCCCGGATTCATTCCCGCCGCCATTCGGTAGTCGCCAGACTGGCCCTCCCCGACCGGGAACAGCCCGCGGACTTGCCACCGGCCGTCGTGGCGGCAGGCGAGGCCCGTTGCAGCGCTGGCAGTGAAGCTTCGGCAGATATCGCCCGCCTGATCGCGGAAGGTGAGGCCTATTCGAACCGGGCCGTCCGAAGGCGCGCTCGCGAGCTCGGTGTTCAGCGCCCGATCGAGATTGCGGCCGGCGTAAATCGTGCCCTTCCGGACTTCGACGGGGGCATTGCTGTCGCCGGACATCAGGGTCCCGACGAAGATGCCGAGCACAAGGGTAGCCGCGATCGCCGCCCACTGCGGCAGTGCCGGGAAGCGGCGCGACCGCCGCTCAGCGAGATCGACCAAGTTCGACTTCGACGGCAACGCTGCCGCCCGAAGCCGCTCGGGGACCGGCGCTGCAGCGACGGCGTCGAACGCGCCGGCCAGCCGCGCCTGCAAAGCACGGTGTTGCTCGGCAAGCGCGGCGAGCTCGGGGTCGGCCGCGACCCGCGCCTCGACCTCGGCGGCCTCGGCGCCTGCCAGCTCTCCGTCGAGCCAGGCGAAGAATTTCTCGTCGGCGCTCAAGATTCACCTACCAGTCCAAGCAGCGCCGTCCGACCCCGCACCAGCCGGCTGGAAACGGTGCCGATC
>DATAKH010000185.1:0-11678 GCA_036261735.1 Sphingomicrobium sp. | reverse complement strand
CTGCTATTGTTGCCGATCCTGGTGCTCTCGAACCACCGCCTGGGAATCCTTCATCCCCTCTTGATGGCAGTCGTCGTGTGGCCGCTGATTTCGCAGCTTCCCCAAGTCATCCAGGATTTGGGTGGCTGGGGCGGCGTCCTCGTCGGCTTGCCGGTCAATGTCCCGTTCTATTTAGGATTGCCATCGCACTCGCCGACGACCGTGTGGATGGCCACCGCCAAATACAACACGATCGAGATTATCGCGCTCCTGTGCACTTACGCAGGATTCTGGTTGTTCAAGGTCCGCCCGAAGCCTCGGCTTCCGCTGGTGCTCCCGGACAGCCGCGTTTTCCAGGGCGTCCTTCTCTCCTTGATCGGCCTCAGCCTGCTGGTGCTCCTCGCTTTCGTCTATTCACGCGGCGGAATCATCGCTCACGTCACGTCGCTGGGACTGGGCCGCTTTCGCGAGCTTTCAGGTGCCGGGCCCATCATCGTGGCCTCCCGCCTCGGAACGATCGCGCTCTATCTGTGGATCGCGGCTCGCCCGGATGACGCAAAGTCGCCGATTTTCCTCGCCTGTCTGGCCGCCATCACCGTCACCCAGTTCATAAGCAACGGCTCGCGCAGCAGGGCCCTCGAGGTTCCAATGGTGGCCGGCGTCATCTGGGCATTGCGCAAACAGCGGGTGCCATGGAGGACGGCGCTGATCCTGGCGCCATTCCTGTTTGTGTCCCTTGGCCTGCTGGGAGCGGTTCGATCGTCGACCTGGACCGGGCAAGACGCCGGCGAAGTCTGGTCGTCCACGGGAATCGAGGAGTCGCTGCTCCACGTGCAGCAGGAGCTGGAGGGCCGGCGAGCGATTTCGGCACAGATCCCGATCGTTGCTAGGGGCTTCGAGGTTACCGGGGGCCCGATGCTCGGGTCGACATATATGGCTGCGCTGGGAGCGATCGTTCCGCGGACCATTTGGGAGGACAAGCCGAGGGGGCCGGGCTCGCTCTATGCGCAGATGTTCCTCGGGGCTTCGAGCGAGGCCTTCGGAACTCCGGTCGCGCCGCCGACCGAGATGTACTGGAACTTCGGAATCGGGGGGGTTCTACTTCTGTCGCTTCTCTACGGGGCGCTGATACGCATCGCCTACAACGCGTTCTGGCGCCGTTTTCCGTCACCCTTCGCGGTCGTATTTTTTGCTTTGTTCCTAACCGGCTTCAAAATCGGCACGATCCCGCTGGTCGACTTCGAACAAAGCCTGGGCTTGTTGGGCGTATGCTACATCGCGACCTTCCTGGTACCACGGCGGAAATACGCCGTCGCGAAACCGAGAGGGCGCTTTGCGCCTGGCGCGGCCGCAATGCCCGCCGCCGGCGCGGCTCTTCAGTGAGCGAGTCTTCGCAGGGTCGCTACGAACCATGAGGTTGTTGATTACTGGCGCGAGCGGCTTCGTTGGACGCGCGATCGTCCGAAATTGCGTTGCCAACGGACACGATGTGCGAGCGCTCGTCCGTCGCGACGATCACGGATTTAACTCGCCCGTCGAGGTCGTGCGAACAGGGGATTTGACGAGGGAGGACGTGTCTCCCGACGCGCTGGAGGGGTGCGATGTCGTCGTCAATTGCGCGGCCCGAGTCCATGTCACTCGCGAAACCGAGGCCGACCCCGAAGCAGCCTACCGCGCCGCCAACCGCGACCTTCCGGTCAGGCTGCTCAATCAAGCTGCGGATTGCGGGGTTTCGCGCTTCGTCCAGCTCAGCAGCGTAGCAGCCGTCACATCGGTCACGCCTCCGGGCAGGCCGGTGGACGATTCGGCCGAGCCGCGGCCGCGAAGCCCCTACGGACGAAGCAAGCTGGAAGCAGACTTGCGCCTGGCCGAAGTTGGGCGCGAACGTGGAATAGCCGTCGTTTCGCTGCGCCCGCCGACCGTTTTCGGCCCCGGTGTCGGGGCCTATTTCAGGATGCTGATGCGGTGCGCGAAGTTCGGCCTTCCGCTGCCCCTGGGGTCGGTACGGAACCGACGCAGCTTCATCTTTTCGGAGAACCTCGCCGACGCCGTGGTCACTGCTGCTGGCGCAAGTGGAGAAGGCACGTTCATCGTGACCGATTCGCCGCCGATTTCCACGGGTCAGTTGTACCGCTCGCTGCTTCGCCTCCTTGGCCGGCCGGCGTTCGTCCCGCCGGTTCCAGCCGTCCTCGTACGGCGCGCCAGCCAGTTCGTCCTCGGAGACCGGGTCGAGAGCCTGATCGGCGATTCCGCGTTCGACGGCAGCCGTTTCCGCGAAACATTCGACTGGAGCCCGCCGGTATCGTTCGAGCGGGCGCTTGAAATCACAGTCGGCGGCTCGTCATGATCAAGCGCCTGTTCGATATCCTTGTCAGCGCATTCGGCCTGGCGGTTCTTGCGCTGCCGATGCTCATAATCGCGGTTGTGATCCGCCTGTCGTCGCCGGGCCCCGCCCTTCACTGGTCGCAAAGGGTAGGGCGCGACAATGTGATTTTCGAGATGCCCAAATTTCGAACGATGCGGGCAGACACGCCGCAGATGGCAACGCACCTGATGACGGAGCCGGGCAAGTGGGTCACCCCGATCGGCAGGTGGCTCCGACGAACCAGTCTCGACGAGCTTCCCCAGCTATGGAGCGTGCTGGTCGGCGACATGAGCGTAGTCGGGCCAAGGCCGGCCCTGTTCAATCAGGACGATCTCATAGAGATGCGGACGAAGCGCGGTGTTCATCGCCTCGTTCCCGGGCTCACCGGGCTGGCGCAGGTCAGCGGCCGGGATGATTTGCCGATCCCGGTCAAGGTCGAATATGACGCGGAATATTGCGCGCGGACGTCGCTGCTTTTCGACCTGAAGATCCTCGGGCGAACGGTGCTGAAGTTCATGAAGGCCGAGGGTATCAGCCATTGAAGCGGACAGCGGGACAGTAGCGGATGCGGATACTGTTTGCGCACGATCACCAATTTCGATCCGCGCCCGGCGGAGCAGTCTATACGCCGACGTCTTTCGCGGCTTCGGCCTGGGATCGCTATCTGGAGCATTTCGACGAACTGCGCGTGGTCAGCCGGGCGGGGCCGCCGGTTGCCGACGGAGCCAATCTCGCCCGGTCGGATCGAGACGGGGTTTCGTTCGACTTCCTTCCCAGCCTCTCTTCGCTTCGCCAGCTCGCCGCGCCCTCCGCCGAAGCGACCGCCAGGATGGGCAGCGCAATCGACTGGGCGGACGCCGTTGTGGCCAGGCTTCCCAGCGAAATCGGCCTTATGGCCGTGCGGGAGGCCCAGCGGTTGGGGAAGCCCTATGCCATCGAACTGGTCGGTTGCCCCTGGGATGCCCTGACCCACCACGGCTCGCCTGCGGCGCGCCTGTACGCGCCTGTCATGGTTCACCGAACCCGCAGAGCGGTGAAATCCGCGCCAATGGTCCTCTACGTCACTGCAAAATGGCTTCAGGGCCGTTACCCGACCGACGGCGTCGCGGCGATTGCCTCGAATGTCGAAATCGTGCCGGTCACCGACTCCGCTCGCGCCAGCCGCGAACGACGGCTGAAGGAATTGGCCGCAGGCCGTCCGCCGATCCTCGGCACGGTGGCTTCGCTGCGGGTCAAATCGAAGGGCATTCAGACCGCCATTCCGGCGCTCGCTCGGGTCAGGGCTTCAGGGCTGGACCTGACCTACCGGGTGCTCGGTCCCGGAGACACCGAGCCTTGGGTGGCCCTCACTGAGAAAAACGGCGTTTCAGACCTGGTGCATTTCGACGGCACTCGAAGCGCAGGCGAGGGCGTTTCGGGCTGGCTAGACGAGATCGACATCTATTTGCAGCCGAGCTTTCACGAGGGGCTTCCTCGCGCGACCATCGAGGCAATGAGCCGCGGCGCCGCGTGCATCGGCTCGACCTGTGGCGGAATTCCCGAACTGCTTCCTTCCAACCGTCTGCACCGGCCCGGCGACGTGGCCGCTCTAGCGAAGATCGTACGGCGCCTGGCTAGCGACCCTTCGGAGATCGCAATGGCGAGCCGTGCGGATCGCGACACGGCCCGCTCGTACGATCCGGAGATCTTGCGAAGCCGCCGGAGCGACTTCTTTCGTCGCCTTCGAGACATTTCCGACGCGCGCCACAACCGCTAGCTTCGGCCGACGAACCTCGCCGCGTAGGGCTGCAGCTTTTCGTGAAGCAGTGCGCGTGCGCGAACGACATCGTCGCTCACGAGCGACGCGGGCCCCACCAACAGCACGACAAGTGCCGCGATTGCAAAGACAGCGGCAGGCACCAGTTGAAGCAGGATGCCGCCGTCCGGAACCAGCCAGGCGGTCCCAAGGGCGAGAAGGACGGGTGGCAGTGCCACCGCTATGCCAGCGCTATGGACTCCAAGCATCTCCAGCCAAGTCGTCTGGAGCAGAGTGTGAACCAGCTTGAGGCTGATGACGTAAAATAGCCAGAAGGCTATACACACCCCGGCAGCGGCGCCGACCACTCCGAATTGCGCGCCGATGGCCGCACCGATGATCACCAGCGTCAGTTGCGCGCCCTCCCTAAGCGCACTTGCTCCGCCCAGGCCGAATGCCAGGGGTACCGCCTCCGCAACTACAGCCGCGGTTTTCGGAATGAAGGCAAAGAACAGCAGCTGGATGATCGGGATGGTGGCAAGCCACTGGGGGCCGAGCAGGATCCTGACGATCAATTCCGCATCGACGATCACAAACCCGGACACGAGCGTCGACACGATAAGGGATGCCGACAGGGCCCGATTGTAGGCTTTGCGCATCCGCGGCGGATCGTGCTGCATCTTGGCGAAACTGGAAAACAGCACCCGCATCGGTCCGGCGCCGGCGAGCTGGCGCGCGCTTCTCATCAAGGTCGAGGCACGGCTGTAGAAGCCAAGCTCCGAAGCGCCGAGAAAGCGCCCGATGATAACCTTGTCGGCACTGTTGGCGGCCCATTTGAGCATCTTCGAGATCGTGAACATGCCGCCGGTGCCGAGCACGTCGCGAACGCCGGCGAGCGAAAAGCCGAGCCGATACTTCTTGCGAACCGTGAGGAACTGGAGAGCTGCGTCCACCAGCCATTGCAACATCTGCGCCCAGACCAGGGACCACAATCCCATGCCCGCGACCGCAAAACCGATCGCTGCAATTACGTAGGCCAGCTGCGAGCCGACGCCGATGAGACTGAGAATGCGAAGCTCCAGCGCGCGCTGCAAAAGCGAACTGGTCACCGCCGTGATCGCGGTGATGGGCAGCGCCGCGGCAAGCAACAGGAGGACCGCGGAGAGCTGAGGGAAGTCGAACTCGCGTTCGATGAACGGCGACAGGATCGCAACTCCGGCGGAAACGACGAGGGCCAAAGCTGCCGAAAGGAACAGGGTCGCGCCGATTACAGCCGGCGTGATTTTGCGCCGCTGGATCAGGACCATTCCGAAGGAGCCGTCGATGAGCGTATCGGAGAAGGTCACGAAGATCATTCCGATCGCGACGATGCCGAAGTCGGCCGGGGTGAGGAGTCGGGCGAGGACGGCGACCGCGATAAGCGTTATCGGAGCCCTCATCCCGCGGGTTGCCGTTATCCAGGCAATGCTGTGCAGCGTGGGCCGGGTCAGGGAACGGTGTTCTTCATCCACTCTCGACGGATCCTGCTCCAAGCGACGACTCCCGAAACGCGCTGCGCGAACTATTTTCGGGAGTAACCCAACATGTCGAAGTCTTCAGCGTAGATCTTCTCGATCAAGGCCCTGTCTTCGCGTTCGAGCTCGATCTCGGCGCGGTTGCCGGACCGGTTCAGGTACGGAATCTCGCTTGCCGAAATGCCCCAACGTTCGGCGATATCCGTGAGGAACTCGCCGAAATCCTCGATTCGATAAAGCTTATCGGGCGGGGTGTCGCGAAGCCAATCGGCCTGAGGGCTGCACTGCGACAGCCCGCGCGTATTGTAGAGCCCGATACGGTCGTAGAAACCGTCGGCCAGAAGGTTAAGGAATTGACGGAAACTCGGCCGCTCGTGCCAGTTGGGGATCACGTAAGTGTTGGAAAGATAATGATAAAGGGACGCGGCTCTAGCGTAAGGGTCGCGCGTGAACGCGAACTTGAATGACCGCTCCACGAATTGCGGCGAAACCAGACCTGCCTCGACCAGCGAGCCGACCGCCATATGGCCGAAGGTCACCCGCCCGCGTCCGCGGAAGGAAAGGCGCACCGAGCGCGGGCTCTTTAGCTTTACGAAACCGTAATCGCGCAGAACGGCGTGAATCGACGTTCCGGCGTTTTTCGGAATCCAGATGAAGATGGAATCGTCGTGGCGCGCGGCCTTTCCCGCTTCGCTCCACAGGCTCACGGCTTCGCGAAGCCGGGGAAAATAGCCCTTGAGCCGAGCGGCGGGGGCGCTGTCGGTGCCGTCGATCAAGGCTTGAGCTTTCGCCAGGTTGCTGTGAAGTCGTTCATCGGATCAGCTTACCGGATAGCCGAGGTCGGCAAGCGGCAGCCCGACGATCTCCTGGGTTCGCCGGTTGCTGACCGCATAGCGGTTTCCCACCATCGAATCGATGATCCGTCGCTGGCGCCTTAGAATCCAGTCGTCCAGGACCTTTGGCGTAATCAGATTGAACAGAGGCCGCGCGTACTTCCCGTAACGCATGTGGAACCGGGTCACGTGCAGCAGTGCGCCGGGGCTCAGGTCGTTGTGGAAGAAGAGCATGTTGAGCGGCCGCTGGACGAGCTGCATGAGCTGTGGCCGCCGGACGTTCTTGCTTCGGGTATCCTCAGGCTCGACCGGTGGGTGACCGCAGAAGGTGCTGATCCTGCTCGCAAATTCGGCTGGCCTGGCTTGCAGCAGTTCGAGCGGAAGGGCGAGAACGCGATCGGTGCCGAACAGCTGCTGATAGTAGCGGATAAGCGTGTCGAATTCGTACAGCTCGAACGCGAAGCTCGGTTTTCGCAGCCATCCCGGCTCCGGCGTCGTGAGATATCGGCGAAGCGACTCCACTCCTCCTGCGCTGATGTGCTGGCTGTACATCGACTGGATCAGCGACCGTTGTTCCCTGAACACGATCAGGATTCGCGATTCCGGAAAGGTGCTCTTCAATCGGTCGGCAATCATGCAGCGGTCGCGGCCGCCGGACGAAGGGTGTCCGGACAAGCGCTCGTGCGAGAGGGCCAAGGTCAGGCCCGATTTGCGGGCTTCGTCGATCGCCGGTGCATAGTGAGACGCGACCGCCGTCGCATCGTACGACAGTGGATCGGGAACGCCGACGCGCATGATGATCTGCTGGCGCGTCTCGCCCGTTTGCGTGGTGAAGCCGAATGCCGGATTATCGAGCAGTTCCTGTTGAAGCCACGTCGAGCCGGTCTTGTGGAAGCCGATGTGAATCAAAAGCGGAGCAATTTCGCGTCCATCGCTTACCGCATTCTTGCCAGCCGCATCGGGCTGGTCCGGCGCCTCGGACGAGGTCACCGCGATCGCCACCGTCTCACCCCCGGCCTATTTGTCATAGCCGAGGGTCTCGAAATCGTCGCGATATACTTCTTTGATCAACGCTTTCTCGTCCGGGGAAAGGTTCAGCTCGGTGCTCCGGCTTGTCCAGTTCATGTGCACGAGATCGGGCTTCGCGATTTTCCACCGTTCGCTGATGTCGTCCGCGAATTCGCGGAGATCTTCGACCCTGTAGATCTTGTCGGGCGGCGTATCGCGGAGCCATGCGACCTGCGGATTGCAAGGTGACATCCCGAGACTGTCGTACGGGCCGATGCGGTTGTAATAGCCATCCGCAAGCATTTTCAGAAAGTCGTGAAAGCTGGCCTGGCGGTGCCAGGTCGCGGTCATCTTGCAATAGATCCGGTAGAGCGAAGCGGCGCGCGCATATGGGTCCCGGCTAAGCGCAAACTTGAACGCGCGGTCGACATAGTCCTGCGGAACCATTCCAAGCTCCACCAGCGAACCGACTGCCATGTGGCCGAACGTGACCCGGCCCTTGCCCCGGAAGAACAGCTGCACCGCGCGCAGGCTGTTCAGCTTCACCAGGCCGGCGGAGTGAAGCATCGTATAGACCGACGTTCCGCCGTTCTTCGGAATGTGGATGAAAATGGAATCGTCATGGCGGGCGGCGCGCCGCGAATCGTTCCACATCCGGGCGAGGGCGAGCGCCCGTTCCGGGACGCTCTTAGGGAGCCTGTCCGGTGTCTTCCTGAGTTTGTGGGGCGCGCTCTTTACCGGCTGTTCAGTCATTGCTGCTCCACCTGTGCGAGGCTGCCGGCGCCTCGGTCCCCCAATGCGAGCCTTTGATAGACTCCCTCATAGCGGCTGACCACTGCGTCCGGGTCGAAAAGGCTGGACGCGGTCGCTGCGCCTTTCTCCCCCGCATCCGCGGCGAGGTCGTGGTCTCGGCAGTAGCGCAGAATTGCCTCGGCCATGCCTTCATAATCGCCCTGCGCGATCACTGATCCGGCGCCGCCGGACTGCTTTTCGAGGACTTCGGATGCTGAGCATACTTCAAAGCTCACGACCGGGCGTCCGCAGGCCATCGCCTCGATCATCGCGCGGACAAGCCCTTCGTGATGCGACGTCACGGCGATCACCGACGCCCTTGCGATCAGCTCCGGAATGTCGGCTCGATAGCCGAGGAACTGGACGGAATCGCCGAGGGGGGCCGCCGCCTCCGCGCATTGCGCCATGTAGCGGTCGCGAGCGGGCTGGAAGTCGCCGGCAAACCAGATTTTGACGCCGCTTTCTGCCAGCTTGGGCGCCACGTGGCGAAGGAACTCGAGCTGTCCCTTTAGCGGGCGGATAAGTGCTGAAATGAGTACTACGGGTTCGTCCGCGGAGCTTGCCGGGGTCGGGAAAAACCTTTTCGGATCGACCGCCGAATAGGTCACGCTGTATGATCGGCCGGCGTTCGGCACGTGTTCGCGCCACCGTCGCGCCATGTCCTCCGACAGAAAAAGCACGTGATCGACTGCGGCGAAGATCAGCCGATATTTCAATCGCGACGGCTGGCGATGGGCGCCGAATGAGGCTCGCTGATTCAGGATCAGTTTCGTACCGGTCAGCTTCGCGGCAGCGGCGGAGAGCTGGACGGACAGCGGGTTGTTGGCATGGATGATCTTGGCGCCCGATTGGTCAAGCAGCCGCCGAAGCACCCGCCCATAGCGAAGATAGCTGCGAATGGTGCCGATCGGGTTGCTCAGGAACCCTGCCGACGCTGTCTGCGGAACGACGTGCGTTTCGATGCCTTCCCGCCGCCACTGCTCCACGCGGGGGGTTTCGCGGTCGGTGACGATGATCGGCCGATGCAGGCGCATTCGGCCGATGATCTCACTAATGCTGGCAATCCCGCCGTTGGCGACAGCATCGGTTTGCGGAAGGACGAACAGAACTGGCGGAAGGCTCACGTCGTTCAGGCCCACGTTTCGTCAAGGCCGGGCAACCCGGCAGTGCGACCGGGCCGGTGCAAATCCGAAGTGTTGCTTGCGAAAGCCATTGCCCAGCGTTCCTTCGCGCCCGAACCGATGTCAAGGCGATGGACCGGGTTCGGAAGCGGCTGGATTGCGGGTGCAAGGGCAAGCCTTTATCCCGGCTCGATGGAGTTAAGCCCGGCGACCTTCCGTCGCGCCCGTGCCCGAAGCAGGTGACGTTGCCCCAATGACCTTCCCGAACCTGGTCATCGGCGGTGCCCCGAAGTGCGGCACGAGTTCCCTTTTCAACTGGCTGGCCGATCATCCGCAGGCGTGCGGGTCGAGCATCAAGGAATCGTTCTTCCTGATGGACGAGGACAACCCGCTCCGCCGGCGCGACTGCAATTTTCGCGACCATGGGCTCGACGCCTATGCGGGCTTTTTCCGGAACTGCGCCGAGCGGCACGAGGTCGTCCTCGAGGCGACCACCCATTACCTGTACCAGCAAACGGCGCTCGAAGTGCTAGCCTCCCTGCCGACGCGGCCGCGCCTGCTGTTCGTGTTGAGGAAGCCGTCGGAGCGACTGTTCTCGTCGTTCGCCTATAGCAAGAACAATCTCGGCCACGTCCGCGCAGACCTGTCCTTCGCGGAGTTCGCCGATCGCATCACCAGCGGATCGGCTGAATACTCACCCGATCGCGCGTTCGGACCTAGCGCCTATGTGCTCGCGCGCGACTTCCAGTACAGCTGCTATGTCGATTATCTGACCTTATGGCGGGACCGCCTCGGCAAGGAGCGCGTACGCATTTTGCTGTTCGAAGCGATGCGCGCAGATCCAAGAGCCGCAATCCAGGACCTCTGTCGCTGGCTTGGAATCGACCCGTCCTTCTACGACAATTACGATTTCACTCCGCGCAACCGAACCGTGGCCGTCCGAAGCGGGCGCTTGCAACGGATTGCGCGGGCGGTGGGGAGGAGGGCTCCGGCGGGCTTTCTCAAAACCTTCCTGAAAGGGCTGTACGGGTCGTTGCAGGCAAAAGCAGTCGAGGAGGAAAGGAGCGCCGACGATTGCGCGGCCTTGGCCAGGCTCGACGAGAAATTCCGGCCCTTCAACGACAGGCTCGCCCGCGATTTCGGACTCGATTTGCGGGCGTGGGACTGACTTTACGGGATGAGGAACGAGGGCGGAGAGTTCATACCCCCGCCCGCTGGAGCTCCGACCTGTAGAGCTCGTCGAGCTCGTCGATGCAGCGTTGCAGCCCGAACGCGCTACCCTCGACCTGGGCCAGCCATTCGTCCGCCGGGGCCGGCGGCTGCTGCAGCGTCTCGCACATCTTTCGCGCCCATTCGTTCGCACCCGCGGAGAGCGCGAGGTGCTGGACTGCCCCAGGCACGATCGACACCTCGAGCGGCACCGCGTCGGAAACGATCGCCGGCGTGCCCGCGGCCTGCGCTTCGAGGCAGACGATTCCCAGCCCTTCGCTGAATGAGGTGAGGGCGAATAGGTCGAACATCGCCATGTAGGCTGGAACCTCGTCGCTTGCCCCCGCGAAGTGCACGCGCTCGCCCAAACCAAGCGACTTGGTCAGCTGCTCGATCTCGGCGCGGATCGGGCCGTCGCCGACTAGCACAAGCCGCGCTTCCGGCATCCGCTCGAGCAAGGCGGCGAAGGCCTTGAGCAGGAATGCGTGGTTCTTGACGGGCTCAAGGCGTCCGACATGCCCGACGACGGGAGCCTTGCCCAATCCAAGGTCTCGGCGGAGCTGCGCCGCCCTCTTGCCCGCTCCGCGGAAGCGGCTGAAGTCGAAGCCGTAGAGTAGGATTGAAGCGCCAGCCTGCGTGCGCCAGCCGTGACCGGCGATCTCCTCGATCGCCGCTTCGCTGATCCCGAGGCGGCGCGTCGCCACCCGCTTCAGCCAGGCAATTGCTATCGCGCGGCGGAGCCTGTGGCGCGCTGTCTGGAATTCGCGTCCCCGGCTTCGAGCGGCATGACAGTGCGCGATCCTTATCGGAACCCCTTCAGCCTTCGCAGCGGCAAGGACGGCGGCGCTGGTCAGGTAAATGTGGGAGTGAACGGCGTCGAAAGGACCATGGTCCATTAGGTAGTGTCGAAATTGGCGGATCCACGCCAGCTTTTGCGAACCAATAGGCAGCTTGTGGATCGTAACGCCAAGGCGCCGTGCCTCCGCCTCGTAAGCGCCGGGGTCGTCTTTGGTAACCATTACCTCGTGCTCGACCGCAAAATCATCGCGGTGGCGAAGCATCTGCATCAGCCAGGTCTCGATTCCGCCGAGAGTAAGAGAGCCGATGACGTGCAGGACTCGC
>DATAKH010000178.1:0-13267 GCA_036261735.1 Sphingomicrobium sp. | reverse complement strand
TTCCGAGCGCATCGTGCGCGACGACATCTTCACCTCGATCCACCTCGAGGAATTCGAGGTCATGGCCCGCGACACCAAGCTGGGCCCCGAGGACATCACCCGCGACATCCCCAACGTCGGCGAGGAAGCGCTTCGCAACCTCGACGAGGCCGGAATCGTCTACATCGGCGCCGAGGTCGAGCCGGGCGACATCCTGGTCGGCAAGATCACTCCGAAGGGCGAAAGCCCGATGACTCCGGAGGAAAAGCTGCTCCGGGCGATCTTCGGCGAAAAGGCGTCGGACGTCCGCGACACCTCGCTTCGGCTTCCGCCCGGCGTTTCCGGCACTGTCGTCGAAGTGCGCGTGTTCAACCGCCACGGAATCGACATCGACGACCGTACCCGCGCGATCCAGACCGAAGAGAAGGAGCGGCTCAAGAAGGACGCCGACGACGAGCGGGCGATCCTGAACCGGGCGACCTTCGCGCGCCTCAAGGAAATGCTGGTCGGCCAGACGGCGACCGCGGCTCCCAAGGGCATCAAGAAAGGCGCCAAGGTCGACGAGGCGATGCTCGAAAGCGTGCAGCCTCACGAATGGTGGAAGATCGCCGTCAAGGACGACAAGCGCCAGTCGGACGTCGAGGCCCTGAAGACCCAGTACGAAGAAGCGGCTGACGCAATTCGCCGCCGCTTCGAGGACCGGGTTCAGAAGATCGAGGCCGGCGACGAGCTCGCTCCCGGCGTGCTCAAGATGGTCAAGGTTTTCGTCGCGGTGAAGCGCAAGCTCCAGCCCGGCGACAAGATGGCCGGACGCCACGGCAACAAGGGCGTGATCAGCCGGATACTTCCAAGCGAGGATATGCCGTTCCTCGAGGACGGGACTCCTGTGGACATCGTCCTCAATCCGCTCGGCGTTCCGAGCCGTATGAACGTCGGCCAGATCTTCGAGACCCATCTCGGCTGGGCCGCCCGCGGCCTCGGCCAGCAGATCCAACAGATGCTCGAAGGAATGCACGAGCGCGGCAAGGGGCTTGCCGGCAAGGACGTTAAGGAGGTCCGCGCCAAGCTGAAGGACATCTACGGCAAGCATTATGCCAAGGAGATCGACGCCCGCGGCGACGAGGAGTTGATGGAGCTTGCTTCGGCCCTGACCCGGGGAATCCCGATGGGCACGCCGGTGTTCGACGGCGCCCGCGAGTCGGACGTCACCGAGATGCTCGACATGGCCGGGCTCGACCATTCGGGCCAGGTGACGCTCTATGACGGCCGCACCGGCAATCCCTTCGACCGCAAGGTGACGGTGGGCTACATCTACATGCTCAAGCTTCACCACCTCGTGGACGACAAGATCCACGCGCGCTCGATCGGCCCGTACAGCCTCGTCACCCAGCAGCCGCTTGGCGGAAAGGCGCAATTTGGCGGCCAGCGCTTCGGCGAGATGGAGGTGTGGGCGCTGCAGGCCTACGGCGCCGCCTACACGCTCCAGGAGATGCTGACGGTCAAGTCGGACGACGTGATCGGCCGAACCAAGGTCTACGAGGCGATCGTCAAGGGCGACGACACGTTCGAGGCCGGAATTCCGGAGAGCTTCAACGTGCTCGTGAAGGAAATGCGCAGCCTTGGCCTCAACGTCGAGCTCGACAGCGTCGAAAGCGACGAGGAGCCGCCGGCGCTCGCGGCCGAATAAGCCTTAGCAGACCCACCCTGCCCCTCCCGCACCCGCGGGAGGGGAGTGAGGAAGAGAAGACATGAACGAACTTACCCCCTTCGCAAACCCGGTCGCAAAGCCGGAGACGTTCGATCACATTCGCATCGGGATCGCGTCGCCGGACAAGATCCGCAGCTGGTCTTTCGGCGAGATCAAGAAGCCAGAGACGATCAATTACCGCACGTTCAAGCCCGAGCGTGACGGCCTGTTCTGCGCGCGCATCTTCGGACCGATCAAGGACTACGAATGCTTGTGCGGCAAGTACAAGCGGATGAAGTACAAGGGCATCGTCTGCGAGAAGTGCGGAGTCGAGGTTACGGTCTCCAAGGTTCGCCGCGAGCGCATGGGCCATATCGAGCTTGCCGCCCCGGTCGCCCACATCTGGTTCCTGAAGAGCCTTCCGAGCCGGATCGGCCTTCTGCTCGACATCCAGCTCAAGCAGCTGGAGCGCGTGCTCTATTTCGAAAGCTACGTCGTCCTCGAGCCGGGCCTGACCCCGCTCGAAAAGCACCAGCTGCTGACCGAGGACGAGCTTCTCGAGGCGCAGGACGAGCATGGCGAAGACGCCTTTTCGGCCGGGATCGGCGCCGAGGCGGTCAAGCAGATGCTGATGGATCTCGACCTCGAGGGCGAGAAGGAAACGCTTCTCAAGGAACTGGCCGAGACCAAGTCCGAGCTGAAGCCCAAGAAGATCATCAAGCGGCTCAAGGTCGTCGAGAGCTTCCTCGAATCGGGCAACCGGCCCGAGTGGATGATCCTGGAAGTCGTTCCGGTGATCCCGCCCGAGCTTCGTCCGCTGGTCCCGCTCGACGGCGGCCGCTTCGCGACGTCGGACCTCAACGATCTCTATCGCCGCGTCATCAACCGCAACAACCGCCTGAAGAGGCTGATGGAGCTTCGCGCGCCGGACATCATCGTCCGCAACGAGAAGCGGATGCTGCAGGAAGCTGTCGACGCCCTGTTCGACAACGGCCGCCGCGGCCGCACCATCACCGGCGCCAACAAGCGCCCGCTGAAGTCGCTGTCCGACATGCTCAAGGGCAAGCAGGGCCGGTTCCGGCAGAACCTGCTCGGCAAGCGCGTGGACTACTCCGCGCGGTCGGTCATCGTCGTCGGGCCCGAGCTCAAGCTCAACCAGTGCGGCCTGCCCAAGAAGATCGCCCTCGAGCTCTACCAGCCCTTCATCATCCGCAAGCTCAAGGAGCACGGCCTGGCCGACACCATCAAGTCCGCCAAGAAGATGCTGGAGCGCAAGGAAGTCTGGGACATCCTCGACGAAGTCATTCGCGAGCACCCGGTCCTGCTCAACCGCGCGCCGACTCTCCACCGCTTGGGCATCCAGGCGTTCGAGCCGGTGCTGATCGAGGGCAAGGCGATCCAGCTCCACCCGCTGGTCTGCGCCGCCTTCAACGCCGACTTCGACGGCGACCAGATGGCCGTTCACGTCCCGCTGAGCCTCGAGGCCCAGCTGGAAGCGCGCGTTCTGATGATGAGCACCAACAACATCCTGTCGCCCGCCAACGGCAAGCCGATCATCGTGCCGTCGCAGGACATGGTGCTTGGCCTCTACTACCTCAGCCTCGAGAAGGAGGGTGAGCCGGGCGAGGGCATGATGCTTTCCGACATGGCCGAGGTTCACCAGGCGCTCGCCGCCGGTGCGGTCACGCTCCACTCGAAGATCGTCAGCCGCGTCCCGCAGACGGACGAGGACGGCAACACCTACATGAAGCGGTTCGAGACGACCGCCGGCCGGATGCTCTTGGGCGAGACCCTGCCGAAGACGCACAAGGTCCCGTTCGAGACGGTCAACCGCCTGCTGACCAAGAAGGAGATCGGCGACGTCATCGACATCGTCTATCGCCACACCGGCCAGAAGGAGACGGTGCTGTTCGCCGACGCGATCATGCAGCTCGGCTTCCGCCACGCGTTCGCCGCCGGAATCTCATTCGGCAAGGACGACATGGTCATTCCTGCCGAGAAGGAGAAGCTGGTCGAGGAGACTCGCGCGCTCGTGAAGGACTATGAGCAGCAGTACCAGGACGGCCTGATCACCCAGCAGGAAAAGTACAACAAGGTGATCGATGCCTGGTCGCGTTGCGGCGACCGGGTTGCGACCGAGATGATGAACGAGATCTCGGCCACTCCAATCCTGGAGAATGGCCGACAGGCTGACGTCAACTCGATCTACATGATGGCCCACTCGGGCGCTCGTGGCAGCCAGGCGCAGATCAAGCAGCTTGCCGGAATGCGCGGGCTGATGGCCAAACCGTCGGGCGAGATCATCGAGACTCCGATCATCTCGAACTTCAAGGAAGGCCTGACCGTCCTTGAATATTTCAACTCGACCCACGGTGCCCGAAAGGGCCTGGCCGACACGGCGCTAAAGACGGCGAACTCGGGCTACCTGACCCGCCGTCTCGTCGACGTCAGCCAGGATTGTGTCATAGTCGAGGAGGATTGCGGCACCGACCGGGCGCTTGAAATGCGCGCGATCGTGCAGGGCGGCACGGTCATCGCGTCGCTCGCCGACAGGGTCCTCGGCCGAACCACGGCGGAGGACATCGTCGATCCCAAGAGCGGCGACGTGGTGATCCCGGAAGGGTCGCTTCTCGACGAGCCGATGGTCGCCCAGATCGAGGAGATCGGGATCCAGGGCATGAAGATCCGCTCGCCTTTGGTCTGCGCGTCCAAGCAGGGCGTGTGCGGCAAGTGCTACGGGCGCGACCTTGCCCGCGGAACGCCGGTCAACATCGGCGAGGCCGTCGGGGTCATCGCCGCCCAGTCGATCGGCGAGCCCGGCACGCAGCTGACGATGCGGACCTTCCACATCGGCGGCGCCGCCCAGCTCAACGAGCAGTCGAACCTCGAGGCACCGGTCGACGGCACCATCGAATTCCGCGACATGCCGACGATCGTCGACCCTCGCGGCAATCACCGGTCGCTGTCGCGTTCCGGCGAGATCGCCATCGTCGACATGGACGGACGCGAGCTTTCGACCCACCGAGTCCCGTACGGCGCGCATTTGCTGTGCGAGAGCGGCCATATCGTCAGTCGCGGCGACCGCATTGCCGAATGGGATCCGGCCTTCAGCCCGGTCATCACGGAAACCGGCGGTACCGTTAAATACCAGGACCTGATCGAGCAGCGTACGCTGACCGAGCAGATCGATGAATCGACCGGTATCACCCAGCGAGTGGTCACCGACGACACCGGCGGACGCTCGAAGAAGGACGCCCTCCACCCGCGCCTGACCCTTGCCGGTGAAGGCAAGAAGGCGGCCACCGAAGCAGGCGTTTACCGGCTTCCGGCCGGAGCGATCATCGCAGTCGACGACGGCCAGAAGGTCGAGGCCGGCGAGGTCCTAGCCCGCCTGCCCCGTGAAGCTGCCCGGACCCGTGACATCACCGGCGGTCTGCCACGCGTCGCCGAGCTGTTCGAAGCGCGCAAGCCGAAGGAAAATGCGATCATCGCAAAGGCGACCGGCAAGGTGACCTTCCTTCGCGACTACAAGGCAAAGCGGAAAATCGCGATCGTTCCGGAGGACGGCAGCGAGCCGGTCGAATATCTGGTGCCCAAGGCCAAGCTGATCGAGGTCCAGGAAGGCGATTATGTGAAGCGCGGCGACAATCTCGTCGGCGGCTCACCCGATCCGCACGACATCCTTGAAGTTCTCGGCGTGGAAGCGCTGGCCGAATATCTCGTCAGCGAGATCCAGGAGGTCTACCGGCTCCAGGGCGTGAAGATCAACGACAAGCACATCGAGGTGATCGTTCGCCAGATGCTCCAGAAGGTCGAGATCACCGAAGGCGGCGACACCACTCTGCTTGCGGGCGAGCAGGTCGACCGCGAGGAGATGGACGCGATCAACGCCAAACTCGAGAAGAAGCAGAAGAAGGCGGAAGGCAAGCCGGTGCTCCTGGGCATCACCAAGGCGTCGCTTCAGACCCGCAGCTTCATCTCGGCGGCGTCGTTCCAGGAGACGACCCGAGTCCTCACCGAAGCTTCGGTCCAGGGCAAGATCGACACGCTCAACGGCCTCAAGGAGAATGTGATCGTCGGCCGGCTCATCCCAGCCGGCACCGGCGCGGGAATGGGACGCCTGCGGGTCACCGCATCGTCCCGCGACGCTGCGCTTCGGGCGCAGCAGCGAAAGCTGCAGGAGTCGCTGATCGCAGCGAACACCGCGGCCGAGGAGCATGCGGCCGAGCTTGCGCAGGGCGAGGAAGCGGCCATCCATGCCGATCCGCTCGCGGAAGTAGCTCCGTCCGGGCATGGCTCGGACGCCGATGCGGGTGATTACCTGCAGACGGAAGAGGCCAAGACGGAAAAGTAAATCGCGGCTGCCATGGCAGCCCAAGAAAAAAGGCCCCGTCGGCATGAAGCCGGCGGGGCCTTCTTTTTGCTTAGCGGTCGCTTATTTGCAGCGGCCGGTGTTGATCGTGTTCTCGGTGCAGTTCGCGACCGAGTTTACGTCCGCAGCAGCGCCGCGCACCGTGTTGCACGCGGCAACGGCGAGGCTGGCGAGAATCGTGCCGGCAATCACCAGTTTCCGAACCATGGTCGTCCCTCCGTTTACCCCTGTGGAACAACAATGGCTGGCTAAGCCGGCGTTTGTCCAGACTTGTTAGCAGTTACCGGTGCCGTCCAACGCGTTCTCGGTGCAATTCGCAACAGAGTTCACGTCCGCAGCAGCGCCGCGCACCGTGTTGCACGCAGTCGTCGCGAGGGCGGCGCCGACAATCACGACTGTGACGATCTTGTGAAGCATCGATGTTCTCCTACTGGTGCGAGCAGGAACGCAGCTTCCAGCAAGAATGTCCAAAGGAAAGCGGCTCCAGGGCCGGAACTTGCATTGCGCCGGCCAATGTGTATTGGCGTGTTATGACTCTACGACACATTGCTCTCGGTGTTCTTGCCGCAGTTATGAACGTCTCACCTATTTCCGCCGCTTCGGCGCAGCCCGCACCAGCCGCAACAGTCTTCGACCGCGATGCGTGGAAGGCGGATTTCGAACGCGTGAAGCTTGGGCTTGCCCAGGGTTATGCCAATCTCGATTGGCAAATCGACCGCCGCGGTTTCAACCTGAAGCGAGCGTCGCAGCAAATCACGGCGATGCTCGATCGGACAAACAGCGATGCCGAAGCGGCGGTGGTGCTCGCCAAGCTGGTTGACGCGTTCAAGGATCCGCACCTTCAGCTGCAGATCGGCCCGCCCCCGGAAAGGGCGACACTTCTGCCGCTGACGAGCAGCGTTGACGGCCCGGCGGCCGCCCAGGACCGCTGCTCGGCAGCTCATTATTCGGCCGGCAACGCCGATACCCGGCTGGCCTATGTGAAATCGCCCGAATGGAAGCAGACTTCCGAGGGGCCGTTCCTTTCCGGGGTGCTCGGCGACATTGGCATCCTTCGCATACCCGCGTTCGGCGAAGACCGATATCTCGATGCCTGCAACAAGGTCGCCAAGCCCGGGATGGAGGGCCGCGCGCTCCAGCTCGCCACCCGCGCAGAGCTGAACCGCGAACTCGCCGCCCAAATCGCCGCGCTGCGGAAAGCAGGTGCGCGAAAGCTGATTATCGACGTGACGGGCAACGGCGGCGGCACCGAATGGAGCAACGAAGTCGCAGCCATGCTGGCGACCGGCACGCTCAAGCGACCGGCACCGAGGCTGGCCGGACCGACTTGCGACCGCTCCTCCATGTGGGATGGAAAGCGCCCCTGCCCGATCTACGGCAAACCCGCGGAAATCGAAGAAATGGAGGGCACGGGCATTTGGAACGGTCCGCTCGCCGTGCTCACCGACCGCCGCTCGGCTTCGGCGACCGAGGAGCTGGTCACCTGGCTCAAGGACAATGGCAAGGCGGTGATCGCCGGCGAGCGCACGCACGGCTCGGGATGCGGCTATGTCGATGGCGGCTACGCCATCGCGCTCAAGGCGGCGAACCTCCACATCTTGGTACCCAACTGCAGCCGCTACACGAGCGACGGAATCAATGAGATCGAGGGGATCGCGCCAGACGTCCCGATCGACTGGGGAACGGTTGAGGCGGGGGAGATTGCTGGCCTGCTCAGCGGGCTTTTCGAGCCGCGCTAGACCGCGACGGGCGCGGAAATGTGCGGGTGCGGATCGTAATTCTCGAACGCAAAATCTTCGGGCTCGAACCCGTCGATCCCCTGCCCGCGGTCTTTTAACACCAGCTGGGGAAGCGGGCGCGGCTCGCGGCTCAGCTGGAGCTGCACCTGCTCCATGTGATTGGAATAGATGTGGCAATCGCCGCCGGTCCAAACGAATACGCCCGGCTGAAGCCCGCACTCGCGCGCCAGCATGTGCGTGAGAAGCGAATAGCTGGCGATGTTAAATGGCACCCCCAGGAACATGTCGGCGCTGCGCTGGTAGAGCTGCAGGTTGAGCCGTCCGGCAGCGACCTGAGTCTGGAAAAGGCAGTGACAAGGCGCCAGTGCCATCCTGTCGATCTCGCCGGGATTCCACGCGGTCACGATCTGGCGGCGCGACGACGGGTCGCGTTTGATGAGCTCGACCAGGTTCGTGATTTGGTCGATCTGGCGGCCGTCGGCGCTCTCCCAATCGCGCCACTGCTTGCCGTAGACAGGGCCCAGGTCGCCATTCGCGTCCGCCCATTCGTCCCAGATGCGGACGTTGCGGTCTTTGAGCCAGCGGATGTTGGTGTCGCCGCGGAGGAACCACAGCAGCTCGACGATGATCGAGCGCAGGTGGAGCTTTTTCGTGGTCAGCAGCGGAAAGCCCTTTTGCAGGTCGAAGCGCATCTGCGCTCCGAAATATGTCAGGGTTCCGGTACCGGTGCGGTCCGACTGCGGCACGCCTTGATCGAGAATGGTCCGCAGCAGATCGAGATATTGGCGCATTCCAGCGACCCTAGTTACGGCTGGATGAAACTCAACCGTCCTTGAGAGCGGCGAGGTGCTCGCGCTTGGTCCCGCGTGGTATTTTCACGACCTCGCCGGGTCTCTCGAGGGGCTCCGCCATAAGCTTTGGATCGGTAACGAGCTCGGCAATGCCGCGCGCGAACAGGTTGGAGTCCGCCCCCCACGCTTCGAGCGCTGCCTTCTGGCTTGGGGCGGCGACCAGCACGTCGTGGAAGCCCGCCGGCGTGCAATAGACCTTCAGCTTTTGCTTGCGCTTCGCCTTTGCCATGCGACGAAAACGCGCACTGCGCCTTTGGGTGTCAATAGCCCATCAGGGCGAGAACTTCGCGGCGGCTTCGCTCGTCGGAGCGGAAGGTGCCCATCATCCGGCTGGTGGTCATCATCACGCCCGGAGTGTTCACACCGCGCGCCGTCATGCACGAGTGGCTGGCCTCGATCACGACCGCGACGGCCTTGGGCTCGAGATGAGTCCAGATGCAGTCGGCGACCTGCGCGGTCAGCCGCTCCTGCACCTGCAGTCGCCGCGCATAGCCGTGGAGAACCCGCGCCAGCTTGCTGATGCCGACCACCTTGTCCCGGGGGAGGTAGGCGATCGCCGCCTTGCCGATGATCGGCGCCATGTGATGCTCGCAATGCGACTGGAACGGGATGTCCTTGAGGAGCACGATTTCGTCATAACCACCGACTTCATGGAAGGTGCGGCTGAGGTGTGCCGCGGGGTCGTGCCCATAGCCGGCCGCATATTCCGCCCAGGCACGCGCCACGCGCTCCGGGGTCTCCAGAAGCCCTTCGCGGTCGGGATCGTCACCCGCCCAGCGGATCAGCGTCTTGACCGCGTCCTTCACATCGTCCGGGACGGGCAGCTTCGGCGGCGCGTCGTGAAGGTCGCCATCGTCGGGGCTAGAGCTCATCGCCGCCCTCCCGCGTGACGGGCACGCGAATTCCCGCGTTCGTGGATTTCCGAATTGAGCCGAGAAATCGTCTTGCTCGTCGTCTCGGCGAAGAAGCCTGGAATGAGCGCGTGGACGAGGCACGCCGCGCCCGTCGCAATCAGCTCGAACCCGATCTTCGCAGCTCCGCCGCCATGCTTCGCCCAGCTCATGCCGAGGCTTTGGGGATGTTCGGTGAACAGGTGAGCGACGAAATTTCGATGCCGGGTGGCGCGCATGACGCTCCTCCAAAAAAGTGTGGCGACCCCGACAGGATTCGAACCTGTGGCCCTCAGATTAGGAATCTGATGCTCTATCCTGCTGAGCTACGGGGTCGGCCTGCCTTGGATAGGGACGAAGGCGCGCTTCTTCAATTGACTTGGTTCGGCGGAAGGAGGGGAAGCGGGAGTGGGGCGACCGGCACACCGTCGTCGATCAGCGACTTCGCCTCGGCCGCGGTCGCGCTTCCGTGAACTGCCCGAACATCGGATTCGCCGAGATGGATCGAACGCGCCTCGTCGGCGAAGCGGTCGCCGACCCATTCCGATTTCTCGAGCATTTTCGCCTGCAGTGCCGCCAGTTGTGCGAGCGGTAGTGTCTCGCCTGCCGACTTCGCCCGGACTCGCGGCGCCATCGGCGCTTTGGCGATGCTGGTCGAACGGCACACCGGGCACTGGACGAGCCCTCGCGCGCTTTGCTGGTCATAGTCCGCGGTGGAGCGGAACCAGGCCTCGAATATGTCGCCGCTATCTTGGCAGCGAAGGTCGAAGACGATCATCTCGTCACCGGCTCGGCAACGGGGCGGCGGTGATCGAGCGCCGGGATTCGCTGTCGGACCTCGGCGACCCTGCCGAGATTGATGTCCGCGAACGCAATTCCGAGCCCGTCGCCCATGTCGGCAATTATCTCCCCCCACGGGTCGACAATCAAGGAGTGGCCGTAGGTCTCGCGCCCGTCCTCGTGACTCCCGCACTGGGCGGCGGCGACGACGAACACGCCGGCCTCGATCGCTCGGGCACGGAGGAGGACTTCCCAATGGGCCTTGCCTGTCGGAACCGTGAAGGCGGCGGGGACGGAGATGAGCTGCGCGCCGGCTTCCGACAGGCGCTCGAACAATGCCGGGAAGCGAAGGTCGTAGCAGATGGTGAGGCCGAGCTTTCCCACCGGCGTCCCCTCCACCACGACCGATTCAGAACCGCCATGATAGACATTGGACTCGCGCCAGCTCTCCCCGGTCGGCAAGTCGACGTCGAACAGATGGATCTTGTCGTAGCTGGCGCGGATCTCACCGGCGGAATCGATGACGAAACCGCGGTTGGCGAACTTGCCGCCTTCCGCCGCAACGGCGATCGAGCCCAGATGGAGCCAGATGCCGGCGCGCTCGCAGGCTTCTCGGCAAGCGGCGAGCACCTGGTCCTCCTCCTCTGAACGCACGTTCCGCCGAGCCCGCTCCGGGTCGCGGTCGAGAAGGCCCGACATCTCCGGGGTGAAGAGCATCTGAGCGCCGCCTCTCGCCGCCTCTTCGATGGCGCTCACCAGCGCCTTCGCGTTGGCCGCGGGGTCGATGCCGGTGCGCGACTGGAAAACGGCGATGCTCGTCATGCCGCAAGCAGGTCGTTGAGCTTGCCGTCGCGCTCGAGGGCGATGAGGTCGGTGCATCCGCCGATATGGCGACCTTCGATGAAAATCTGCGGCACCGTCGTCCGCCCCATGGCGCGCTGGATCATCTCCTCGCGCTTTGGCCCGCCGCCGTCGATCACATATTCCTCGTAGGCAATGCCCTTGGAGTCGAGGAGGTCGCGGGCGCGCCAGCAAAATCCGCAGAACGTCTTGGTGTAGATTTCAACCTTTGCCACCAAAGTCGAACACCTCGTCAGTGATTGAGTTGCGACGGACCGATTACCCTCGCCCAGCTGACCAGGTCCACCCGAGCCGCGCCCGCCCGCTTCAAGGCGCGGGCGCAGGCGTTGGCCGTGCTTCCCGTCGTCAGCACGTCGTCGATGAGAACGATGGTCCGATCTTTCAGCTCCACGCCTTTCCCGGCCTGGAACGCACCGGCGACGGTCCGCCGCCGCTGGAGCTTGCTGAGGCCCTTCAGCGACGGGGTCGGACGCACCCTCCTGAGCGCGTCAACGGCCACCGGCAGCCCCGTCTGCCGCGACAGCTCGCGGGCGACGATCGCCGACTGGTTGAAGCCCCGGCTCCACAGCCGCCCGCGATGAAGCGGCACTGGAACCAGGATCGCTTCGGGCGGTAATTCGCCGACCAGAGGCTGCATGTAGCGCGACATCGTCCGCGCGAGGCCGACCTTGCGCCCGTATTTCAGGCGAAGGGCAATCGTCCGGCTGATATCGTCATAGGCAACCGCCGCCCGAATCCGGTCAAGGCGCGGCGGCTTCGCAAGGCAGACTCCGCACAAGTCGATGTCGGTCCCCTTGAGCGGGAGCCCGCATCGCGAGCACCCTCCTTGCAGGAACTCGAGCTTGCCCCAGCAGCCAGCGCAGAAGCTGTCGACCTCCTCGACGATTGTCCCGCAGCCGCCACAACGAGGCGGCAGAGCGAAATCGAGCACAATTCGGAACAGGCGGGAGCCCGCATTCCTGAGCGTCATTGACTCCCTTGTCGCCCAGGGCAGGCCAGCGCACAAGCGGCCCAATGTCTTCCCCTCCCGAGCTTTTCGATAGGCGCCTTCGCGCGCTCCGGCGCGACCGAGCGTTCAACAGCGGGCCCGTGCTGTTCCTCCATGAGCGCGCCTTTTCCGACATTCTCGAGCGCGTCGCCGACGTGAATCGGACATTTTCCTCGGCGCTCCTCCTTGGCACTCCCGATCCGCAATGGCCGCGCCGGCTTGGCGAGCTTGCCGGGCAAGTGACGGCAATGGACCCCGGTCAGCGCTTCGCTCACGCGGCGGGCGGGGCGACTGTCCTCGAAGAAGAAATCGACCTTGAGCCATCCAGCTTCGATCTCATTGTAGCCGCGGGCACGCTCGATACCGTCAACGGCCTTGCCGACACACTGCTTCGGCTCCGATTCCTGCTGAAGCCCGATTCGCTTTTGATAGGAGTCATTCCAGGCGGCGACACGCTGCTGCGGCTGAGGCAAGCGATGCGCGCCGCCGACTCGGTTTCGGGCGCCGCGAGCCCGCACATCCACCCGCGCATCGAGCCGGCGGGCCTTGCGCAACTGCTCGGCTCCGCCGGCTTGGCTATGCCAGTTGTAGACGTGGACAGGGTTTCGGTCGCCTACAGCCGCCTTGGCGATCTTGTCGGCGACCTGCGCGGCATGGGAGCGACGAACGTCCTTTCGAAACGCTCGCGCGTGCCGCTGAGCCGCGCCGCGCTGGCAGCTGCGGAACGGGCGTTCGACAGTGGCGGCCAGACGCGGGTGACGGAGCAGTTCGAACTCCTTCATTTCGCCGCCTGGACCCCGGCCCAAGCAACGCCGGAAGCACATGGATGAGGCGGCGTTAACCGCGCCTCCGGCAAATATTGTTAACCTGCCGTCATTATTCCTGCCAGCTGTGGACGTGGACCAGAGGAGGATGGCGTGGATGCTATCCCGAAGACCTTGCGCATGCTGCTCGCCAGCGAGCGAGGAGCGACGGCTGTCGAATATGGCTTGATTGCCGCGCTGATCGTCATTGCGATGATGGGTGCGCTTGGCAGTCTCGGCGGCGGCGTCGGCGGAATGTGGACCGAATTGAGCGATACCGTCCAGAACGCGATGTAATCAGCCGCGCCGCGCACCAT
>DATAKH010000172.1:0-2921 GCA_036261735.1 Sphingomicrobium sp. | reverse complement strand
CCAGTCGTCGGGTCGGTGAGGACGACGATATAGGGAAGCCCCGCTTCCTTGAGCTCGCGAATTGCCACTGTAGTTCGCGGCAGCTGCATCAGCGACAGCACCGCTTCCTGCATCCGCGCTCCGCCCGAGGCTGTGAAGATTACGTAGGGGCTCTTGTCTTCGATCGCCGCGCGGATCCCGTTGATGAAGGCGGTGCCCACCGCCACGCCCATCGAACCGCCCATGAACGCGAAGTCCTGCACTCCGACGACGGCGCGGTGTCCGCCGATCCTCCCGCGCGCATTGATCAGCGCATCGCGCTCGCCGGTCTTCGAGCGGGCGTCCTTCAGCCGATCGGTGTAGCGCTTGGTATCGCGGAACTTGAGCGGATCTTCCTTGACCTCCGGGGCGGGGAGAAGCTCGTACTTGTCGTCGTCGAACAGGTAGCGGAACCGGTGCCTGGGCCCGATCCGGTCGTGGAAATCGCAGCGCGGACAAACACGCTGATTGTCCTCCCACTCCTTCAGGAACACCATCGTCCCGCACTTTGCACACTTGTGCCAAAGGGTATCGGTCGACTGACGCTTGGGAAGGAACGGAATTCCGCTTCGGACTCGGCTGAGCCAGGACATTTCTCGGGCCTTTCGTGACGTCGCGCGGCTAAGCCCAACGGGCGCCGCTTGTCCACCTACAAGGTCGCGGCGATTGCCTTCAAGGCTGCCTCGGGATCGTCCGCCCCCGTGATCGGCCGGCCGATTACCAGGATCGACGCTCCGCGGTCCAGCGCGGCACGCGGCGTGACGACGCGTTTCTGGTCGGCAGCGCCGCTGCCCTGCGGGCGAACCCCGGGAACGACGAAGAAGCCACCCGGCCATGCTTTTTTGGCGGCGCCGACTTCGGCTCCCGAGCAAACAATCCCGTCGAGCCCGGATTCGCGGGCGAGCGCCGCAAGCCGTTCGACCTGATCGGCGGGTTCGCCCTCGACGCCGGTCGACCTGAGATCGCCGGAATCGAGGCTTGTGAGCACCGTCACCGCCACGACTTTCGTCTTGTCGGGCGCGGCGGCCTTTGCTTCCTCCATCATCGCCCGTCCGCCCCCGGCGTGGACGGTAAGCACCGCTGGTTCGAGCGGTCGGAGCGCCGCGACAGCCTTGGCGACGGTGTTCGGAATGTCGTGGAGCTTGAGGTCGAGGAAGACGGGGAGTCCGATTGCCGCGAGCTGTCGAATGCCGGACGGGCCGTTGGCGCAGAAGAATTCGAGGCCGAGCTTCACTCCGCCTGCCGAGCCTTTGAGGACCGTGGCGACCCGAACCGCACGCTCCAGGTCCGGCGTGTCGATGGCGACGAAGATCGGCTTCATTCCTGTCCCTCCGGATCGGGCTCGATAACCGGAATCTCGCGAGGAGCGGCCGCGACTCGATTGGTCAGACGCCAGAGCTTGGCTCGGAATGTTAGCCAGGGAGGGACGAACCCGAGGAGGAACACGACCACGAGAAGCAAGGGCAGCTTTACGTCGGCTTCGAGGTCGCTCCAGAGTTCGATTGTCACGTCGCGCCAGTTGCGCGCTGCGAATAAAGTCACGAGCGACGCGACGACGATCCAGAACAGGGTCTTCAAGAAGCGCAATCGACGTCCTCCCGCTGACGCCGCTTAGGCGAGGCTCGCCGCGATGGCCAGCGTCCGGCTGGGCAACATTCGTCCCGCGGAGCGTTCGGTTCGTCGCAGCCATCGCTTTGTCGTGTTGAGCGCTGAATCCTGTCCGGCAACAGCGGCCCGGGGTGCGGGAGTGGGATTTTTGAAAACATCATCGAAAGTCGGGCTTGGTGCCGCCGCGCTGCTCCTGGGAACGGCTTTGATTGCAATGCGGCCGACGGCAAACCAGGCTGAAAAGCCGCAAATCGAAAAGCGCGCCAATGTGCGTCTTGCTGCGGTTTCGACGGCCGCCCGGCACGATATCGACTATTCGCTCCTCGACGCTCGGCTGCAGCGGCTCATGGACCGCCCGACCATGGTGGGGCTTGCGGTCGGAGTGGTCGAAAACGGCCGAATCACATTCCTCAAGGGCTATGGCGAAACCCTTGCCGGATCTGGCGAACCGGTGACTCCGGAAACAGTGTTTCGCTGGGCGTCCGTTTCGAAGGGCGTCGCCGCGACGATGGTCGCGAAGCTTGCCGAACAGGGCCAGGTCGAGCTCGATGCTCCGGTAGCCCGCTACAGCGCTACCTTGAAACTTCCCGACAGCGCCGAACAGCGTGCCACCGTCGCCGACCTGCTCAGCCACCGGCTCGGCATCTACCACAACGCCTATGACGACCGTCTTGAGGCGGGACAGGATCCGCGGCAGATCCGCAGGGATCTCGGCGGGCTGACATTACTCTGCCAGCCGGGCACCTGCTGGAACTATGAAAACGTCGCCTACGATGCCGCCTCGGAGATCGTTCAGCGCGTCACTGGAACACCGTACCAGCAGGCGATCCTTCGGCATTTGTTCGACCCGTTGGGAATGACGAGCGCAAGCGTCACTCGCGAAGGCCTGATGCAGGCGAAAAGCTGGGCCCGCCCGCACAACGCCGGGCGCCGCGAGGTCGAGCTGACGGACTCCTATTACCGCGTACCGGCGGCCGGCGGAGTGAACAGCAACATCAAGGACATGACCTTGTGGATGCTCGCACAGATGGGCGAAATGCCCGATGTCGTGTCGCCGAACGTGCTGCAGGCAATCCATGCTCCGCTGGTGAAGACTCCCGGCGAACGCAGCCGGCTTCGCAAGTTCCTCGAGAGGATTGGAACCGCCTGGTACGGCTTCGGCTGGCGAAGCTATGACTATGCGGGGCATCGGATCGTCGGGCACCGTGGCGGAGTGAACGGCTATCGCTCGCTGATCCTGTTCGACCCGTTGGGAATGACGAGCGCAAGCGTCACTCGCGAAGGCCTGATGCAGG
>DATAKH010000164.1:0-3382 GCA_036261735.1 Sphingomicrobium sp. | reverse complement strand
CGGCGACGTAAATCGTCTTCATCGAGTCATTCCCTTGTCGACCATCGTTGCATCAGGGAATTGCCATACCGATATGGCTCGCGCCTGAATGGGCACGCGCGACGGATTTACGTCCGGCGACTGACAATCAGGCGATAGAGTCCGAGAATGATGAAAGCGCCGACGATGGCGGCAATGAATCCCGCGCCCTCGCCATTTTCGTACCACCCGACGGCATGGCCAAGCCAGCCGGCGATGAATGCGCCCGCGATTCCGAGCAGGATGGTGACGAGGCAGCCGCCCGGATCCCGTCCCGGCATCAGCAGCTTGGCAATTCCGCCGGCGAGGCCGCCGATGATGATCCACCACAGCCAGCTATAGGACTCCAACATTGTCGCTTCCCCTTTTCGCAATCGGTCGGCCAAAGCCGCCCCCATCGAATGCGCCAACGCGCTTTCGCTGTTCAAGTGCCGCTGTTCGTAGAAAATTGCTGGCGCATCAATTCCCACGGGCGTTGTGTTGCTCTTGGTGAGTTATTCGCGTAATACAGTTACTCCAAACATGACCGCTCAGGGGGCGGGCAAGACGAAAGATGCTTGAAATGAACCGGGAAACCCCCATTCGGACATCCGATTCGGATACGCTTGTTGTCGTTGACGACGGCGGCGCCCGCCGGAAGCGGATTGCGATCATCGGCGCCGCGCTGGTGGCGCTCGTCGCAATCCTGCTCGCCGTGATGATGTTCTCAGGCGAGGACAAGCCGGCCGCCGGGGGAGCCGAGGGCCAGGGCAACAAGAGCCAGGCACCGACCGTGACCGTGGTTGTTCCGGGCAGGCAAGCGGTTCAGCGGACGATCTCGGCAACGGGGTCGGTTGCGGCTCGTGTCGATATGCCCGTGGGCGTCGCCGGCGAGGGCGGTAAGGTAACCCGAGTTCTCGTCCAGCCCGGACAATGGGTCAGGGCGGGCCAGCCTCTCGCCGTCATCGAACGCGCGGTTCAGGCCCAGGAAGCGGCGCAGCTCGCCGCGCAGGTTCAGGTTGCCCGAGCCGATGCCGACCTTGCGCAAAACGAACTCGACCGGGCCCAGGCGCTGGTCGGGCGGGGCTTCATTTCGAAGGCGGACGTCGACCGGAAGCGCGCGGCAAGGGATGCCGCAGCCGCTCGTGTTCGGGTTGCGCAGGCCCAGCTCAATGCCGCGCGGGCGCGAATCGGCCGTCTCGACGTCCGGGCCCCTGCGGGCGGCCTGGTCCTCGAACGGAACGTCGAGCCGGGGCAGGTAGTCAGCGCCGGTTCCGGGGCGCTTTTCCGGATCGCCCAGGGAGGCTCCATGGAGTTGCTTGCCCGGCTCAGCGAGGCCGACCTTGCCGACATTCACGTCGGAGCGCCGGCGAAGGTGACTCCGGTCGGAAGCGAGCGCAGCTTCACCGGTTCGGTGTGGCAGATTTCGCCGATCGTTGACGAGCAGAACCGGCAGGGCGTCGCCCGGGTCGCGGTTCCCTATGATCCGGCGCTCCGGCCCGGCGGCTTCGCGAGTGTCGAGCTCGTCGCCGGAACGCAACAGGCTCCGGTGCTGCCGGAATCGGCAATCCTCAGCGACGACCGCGGGACCTACGTCTACATCGTCACCCGCGACAACAAGGTGGAGCGGCGGCCGGTCAAGACCGGTGCCGTCACTTCCGCCGGGATCGCAATCATCGAAGGTCTCTCGGGCCAGGAGAACGTCGTGCTTCGCGCCGGCGGCTTCCTCAACCCCGGCGAAACCGTCAAGCCGCAGCGGCGGGCGAGCTAAGCCGGCCATTTTTGGACTGATCGAATGAACTTCAGAAACATCTCCGCATGGTCGATTCGCAACCCGATCCCTCCGATCGTGCTGTTCATCGGTCTTACCCTGGCGGGGATCGTCGCCTTCATGCGAATGGACGTCCAGGACAGCCCGGACATTGAGTTCCCGGTCGTGATAGCGAGCATCTCGCAGCCCGGCGCGGCGCCGACGGAAATCGAAAACCAGATAACGCAAAAGGTGGAGGCGTCGGTCCGGACGCTGCCGGGCGTTCGCAACATCAGCTCGACCGCGAACGAAGGTTCGTCGCAGACAGTGGTCGAGTTCGAGCTCGGCACCGACGTCGATCAATCCGTCAACGACGTAAAGAACGCGATCGACCAGATCCGCGGCGAATTGCCTGACGGGATTCTCGAGCCCTTCATCCAGAAGGAGACGACGTCCAGCAATCCGATCGCCTATTTCGCGGTTTCCGCTCCGGACATGACGATCGAGCAGCTCAGCTGGTTCGTCGACGATACCGTCGCCAAGCGGCTCCTCGCGGTCGAAGGAATGGCCAAGGTCGAGCGCAACGGCGGGGTGGATCGCGAAATCCGGGTCATTCTCGACCCCGCTCGGATGCAGTCGCTCGGGGTAACCGCGGCGCAGGTCAACGCGGCCCTTCGCCAGCTCAACGTCAATGCATCGGGCGGGCGGACGGAGATTGCCGGGTCGCGGCAGTCGGTCCGGGTGCTCGGTAACGCAGCGGACGCTTACGCCCTCTCGCAAACCCAGATTTCGCTGTCTGGCGGCCGGACCGTCCAGCTTGGCGATGTCGCAACGGTCAGCGACAGCTATGGCGAGCAGACGCGGATTGGCAAGATTCGCGGCGGCCAGGTGGTCAACTTCTCGATGGCGCGCGCGAAAGGCGCGTCCGACGTCAGTGTCTACGACGATGCCGTGGAGATGCTCGACAAGATCGAGGAGGAGAATCCGGGGGTCGAGTTCACCCAGCTCTTTACCAGCGTCGATTACACCAAGCAGCAGTACGAGAGCTCGATGATGGCGATGATCGAAGGCGCCCTCCTCGCCGTTCTCGTCGTCTTCATCTTCCTCCGCGACATCCGCGCGACCGCCATCGCCGCGATCGCGATCCCGCTCTCGGCGATCCCCGCCTTCTGGTTCATGGAGCTGATGGGGATCACTCTCAATTCGCTGTCCCTGCTCGCACTTGGACTCGTCGCCGGCGTGCTCGTCGACGACGCGATCGTCGAGATCGAGAATATCGTCCGCCACATGCGGATGGGAAAATCGGCATACCAGGCCTCCATCGACGCAGCCGACGAGATCGGCCTTGCGGTCCTCGCAACGACGATGTCGATCGTGGCCGTGTTCCTCCCGGTAGCTCTGATGCCGGGAATCTCCGGCCAGTTCTTCAAGAACTTCGGCTACACGGTCGTCCTCGCGGTGCTGATGAGCTTGTTCGTCGCGCGAATGATCACGCCGATGATTGCCGCCTATTTCCTCAAGGCAAAAGGTCACCAGTCGCACGGCGAAGGCTGGCTGATGGACCGATACATGGACGTCCTGCACTGGTCGCTCGACGCGACCAAGGCGCGGGCGATGCGAAGGCAGCTCGAGCCG
>DATAKH010000160.1:0-9525 GCA_036261735.1 Sphingomicrobium sp. | reverse complement strand
CCGATCATGTTGAAAAGACCATTCGGCCCGCGCTCGAGCGCGGCGAATGGGTGATCAGCGACCGCTTCGTGGATTCGTCCTTCGCCTATCAGGGTGGTGCCGGCGGGCTTGGGATCGAGCGGCTTAGGGAACTTCACGACTTCGCTTGCGGCGGCTTCATGCCCGACCGCACCCTAGTGCTGACGCTTAGCGAGGGCAGCGAGCGGGCGCGGGCGCGTGATGGGCATCCCGGCGACCGAATCGGCGGCCGCAGTGAGGATTTCCACCACAAGGTCGAGCTCGCCTTCCGGATCGTCGCCGCCGCTGAGCCGGATCGGATGAAGCTCATCGACGCCTCGGGCAACAAAGAAGAAGTGACGCAGCGGTTGGTTGCGGCGATCTCGGACCTGCTCCCGTGATCGCCGGCCACGACAAGGCGGTCGAGCAGTTCCGGCGAGCCTGGGATTCCGGCGCCTTGCATCACGCCTGGCTGCTCGCCGGTCCGCGCGGCGTGGGGAAGGCGACATTCGCGCTGGATGCGGCGGTTCGCCTTCTGGCGCAGGCGGCTGGGCCTCCGTTCGACGCGCCCGGGCTCGATACGCCCCAAGGTCATCCGATCGCCAAGCTGATCGCGGCGGGAAGCCATCCCGACATGCGCTGGCTGCAGCGATTGCCGAGGGAAAAGGGCGAAGGGCTGGCCCGCAACATCAGCGTCAAGCAGGTGCGCGAGCTATCGGAGCTGTTCGACCTCAGCCCGGCGCTTTCGAACTGGCGAGTGGCCGTGATCGACAGCGTCGACGAGCTCGAGCCGTCGGCTGCCAATGCCGTTCTGAAGATGCTCGAGGAGCCGCCGCCCAACTGCGTCTTCTTCCTCGTCAGCCACGCCCCAGGGCGTCTTCTGCCGACCATCCGGTCACGCTGCCGCCGCCTCGAATTCCACACGCTCCGCAGTGACGCCATGGCGTCTGTTCTCGAAGCACAGCTTCCGCAGGTCGCTCCGGCAGAGCGCGAGCGGCTGATCCCGCTGGCGAACGGATCGGTGGGACGGGCGCTGGCATTCGCCTCTCTCGAGCTCGGGCCGCTGGAGACGGAGGCAATGGCGATCCTTCGCCATGGGGATCCCGACAACAGCAAACGCTCGGCCCTCGCCAGCCAGCTGGCGCGCAAGGCGGCGGCCGATCGCTATTCGGCATTCCTCGACCTGCTGCCGTCGCTCGTCGCGAAAGAAGCACGGACACTGGCCGAGCCGCAGCGCGAACGGGCACTTGAGGCTTATTCGCGGGTGCGCGAGCTCGTCGCCATTGCTCCGCGGCTTTCGCTCGATCCCGCGGCAACGGTTTTCCAGCTGGGCGGAATCCTGGCGTCGGTCGCCGAACCGCGCCGTTCTTGAAGGGCGGGGGAGCGCCCGCTACGGCGGCGCTATGGGCGAGCCCTTCTACATCACCACCGCGATCAACTATCCCAACGGCCCGCCGCATATTGGCCACGCCTATGAGGCGATCGCGGCCGACGTCATCGCCCGTTTCCAGCGGGCGCAAGGCCGCGATGTCCGCTTTCAGACCGGTACAGACGAACACGGGTTGAAGATGGCCCAGGCGGCCCGGGCCGAAGAAGTCGAGCCGCGCCAGTTTGCCGACAAAATGTCATCGCTTTTCCAGCAGATGGATGAGCGTCTTAATATTTCCTATGATCGTTTCATCCGGACGTCCGAGGAGGCGCACCACCGCGCCAGCCAGGCGATCTGGGAAGCGATGGCCGAGAAGGGCGACCTCTATCTCGGGCGCTACGAGGGTTGGTACTCGGTCCGCGACGAAGCCTATTATGACGAGGGCGAGTTAATCGACGGGGAAGGGGAGCAAAAGCTGTCGCCCCAGGGCTCTCCGGTCGAGTGGACGGTCGAGGAGAGCTGGTTCTTCCGGCTTTCGGCCTACCAGGCGAAGCTGCTCGACCATTATTCGGCCAACCCGGACTTCATCCGCCCCGAAAGCCGCCGCAACGAGGTGATGCGGTTCGTCGAGGGCGGCCTGTCCGACCTGTCCATTTCGCGCACCAGCTTCGACTGGGGCGTGAAGGTGCCGGGCAGCGACGACCACGTGATGTATGTCTGGCTCGACGCGCTGACCAATTATCTCACCGGCCTCGGTTATCCCGGCGAAACCGACCTGATGAAGCGGTATAGGCCCGCCGACGTCCACCTGATCGGCAAGGACGTGGTTCGCTTCCACGCCATCTACTGGCCGGCGTTCCTGATGTCGGCGGGGATCGCACTCCCGAAGCAGGTCTACGGGCACGGCTTCCTGCTCAGCCGCGGCGAGAAGATGTCGAAGAGTGTCGGCAACGTTGTCGACCCAATGGTGCTCGCCGAACGGTTCGGGGTGGACCAGCTGCGTTATTTCCTGATGCGCGAAGTGCCGTTCGGCCAGGACGGCAGCTATTCGGCCGAAGCGATCGTCAACCGTGTCAACGCCGAGCTCGCGAACAGTTTTGGGAATCTGGCGCAGCGCACATTGTCGATGATTTACAAGAATTTGGATGGCGTCGTTCCGGCGCCTGGAGAAGCGCAGGAGGACAAGGCGCTTCTCGCGGCCGTCGACAATGCGGTGACAGAGCTCAGCGCCCGCTTCGGAGATTTCGCTTTCTCGATCGGCCTCGAGGCGTGGATGGGCGCGGTATTTGCGTGCAACGCATATGTCGACGCGGCCGCCCCCTGGGCGCTTCGCAAGACGGACCCGCAGCGAATGGCCGATGTATTGGGCACGCTGGTTGCGGCAATCCGAAAGCTTGCAGAGGCCGTAATCCCCGTGATCCCGGCGTCTGCAGAGCGACTCATCAGGGTGATCGACGACGGGCTTCACGGCGCGCTGGAGCAACCGGTTCCGATCTTCCCGCGCCTCGAGTTGGCGCAGGAGGAGGGGGAGGCGGCGTGAAGCTGATCGATAGCCACTGCCACCTCAATTACGAAGGACTGGCCGAGCGGCAGGATGAGGTGCTTGCCAATGCACGCGACCGCGGGGTCGCGGGATTCCTGAACATCTCCACTCGCCAGTCGGAGTGGAATGACGTCATTGCCGTTGCCGATAGCAACGCCGACGTGTGGGCAACCGTCGGAGTCCACCCGCACGAAGCCGATGCCCACCCGGATCTCGGTTCGGCCGCGCTGGTGGAAGCCTCGAAGCACCCGCGCGTCGTCGCGATCGGCGAGTGCGGGCTCGACTATTATTACGACAAGTCCGACCGCGCCGCGCAGCGAGAACGCTTCCAGGCGCATATCGACTCGGCGCGGACATCGGGACTTCCTCTTGTCGTCCACACGCGAGAGGCGGAGGCCGACACTGCGGAGATGCTCAGTCAAGCGGTGAAGGAGGGCGGGGTCACCGGAGTCCTCCATTGCTTCACCGGAAGCGCGGATCTGGCGCGCAAGGGGCTGGACCTTTGCTTCTTCGTCTCGCTGTCGGGGATCGTGACCTTCAAGAACGCGCGTGACCTGCAGGAAACGGCCAAATGGCTTCCACTCGACCGAATGCTGGTCGAGACGGATTCGCCGTTCCTCGCGCCGGTCCCGCATCGGGGAAAGACGGGCGAGCCCGCGTTCGTGGCCGACACGGCCGCCTTCGTTGCCGAGTTGAGGGGGGACGAGCCGGACTCGCTCGCTGATGCGACCACGGCCAACTTCTTCCGCTTGTTCGCCAAAGCGGTACAGGCGTGAGCGACAACGCGCCCTACATCGTCTTCTATGTCCTGGCGGCCGGATTCGTCGCCACCGCGTTGATCGGGCGGCGAATTCCGCTGGGTTCGGCGGCGAAGATGGCGATCGCGTGGATCGGAATCTTCGGGCTCGCCTTCATCCTGTTCGCATTCCGCAGCGAACTCTCCGATTTGGGCCAGCGGCTGCGTGCCGAAGCGACGGGCACGGCGATCGTCCAAGGCGAAAACGTCCGAATTCCCATCCGCGAGGACGGTCACTTCTGGGTGGAAGCCCAGCTCAACGGCCGCGACGTATGGTTCATGGTGGACAGCGGCGCCTCGGTCACGACGGTCTCCAGGAGTGTCGCACGCGCTGCAGGGATGCGGATTGGCAGCCAGAAAAGCATCGTCAACACAGCGAACGGGCGCATCCTGGTAACCCAGGGACGAGCCGACCGCTTGCAGGTCGGCTCTATCGAGCGAACCGACTTTCCTGTCGATATCAGCGACCAGGACGACGTGAACCTGCTGGGGATGAACTTCCTGTCGTCGCTCAGCGGGTGGAGGGTCGAGGGCAATTATCTGGTGCTGGCTCCCTGATGCCTCTTTTATTTTACATAATACATATTATCAGACTTGAGGATGTCGGCTCCGGGACGGCTGGGGGGCTCCTCTTATGAACCTGGAGCGACTTGTCGCAATCATGCGCCGCCTCCGCGACCCAGAGCGCGGCTGCGAATGGGATCTGAAGCAATCCTTCAGGACGATCGCTCCTTACACGATCGAGGAAGCCTATGAGGTTGCTGACGCGATCGACCGCGGCGACATGGAGGCGCTCGAGGACGAGCTCGGCGATCTTCAGCTCCAGGTCGTCTTCCACGCGCAAATGGCGGAAGAACTGGGCCATTTCACGCTCGATGACGTTGTCGGACGGATTTGCGACAAGCTGGAGCGCCGGCACCCCCACATATTCGGCGATGCGGTGGAAAGCCCCGGCTGGGACGCGATCAAGGCGGCCGAACGCAAGCAAAAGACCGACGAAAGCGCCCTCGCCGGAGTGGCAGTCGCCCTTCCCGCCCTCGATCGCGCGCTGAAGTTGCAGCGACGGGCCGCGCGCACCGGCTTCGACTGGCCGGATTCCTTCGGTCCGCGAGTCAAGATCGACGAGGAACTTGCGGAGCTTGACCGCGAAAGCGACCCCGAGCGCCGCGCGGACGAGCTTGGCGACCTCTTATTCGCCGTCGTCAACTTGGCACGACATCTCAACGTTGACCCCGAAGAGGCTCTCAGACAAGCCAATCGCAAGTTCGAGCGACGCTTTCGCGCTATCGAGGCAGAACCGGGCTTCGAGGCGATGAGCCTCGACGAGAAAGAGGCGCTTTGGAGCAAGGCGAAAGCCGCTCAAAGCGACTGAAATCGCGCCCAATTTTCCGGCGACAGCCGCACCTGCAGAACAATCTCGCTGTCGTGCGATTGCTGGTCGATGACGTCACCGCGCGAGTGCAGCCACGCAATCTTGCCACCGTCGCTCGAAGGGAGGCTGATCGAATGCAGCTGCGCGCCGCTGTGTAACGCCTCGGCGAGCCGCTCTCGAAGCGCGTCGATGCCGATGCCGGTCAGCGCGGAGACGGGGACGACATTCTCCCGGCGCGCCGCCTCGGCAAGGACCTGCTCGCGGTCCTGCGGGGCAAGGAGATCGACCTTGTTCCAGGCCTCGATCTTGGGCGGAGCCCCCTCCTCTTCCGCACCGACGCCGAGCTGCGCAAGCACCCGCTCGACGTCTTCGCGCTGCGCCTCGCGGTCGGGATGGGCGATGTCGCGTACGTGCACCAGCAGGTCCGCCGACGCGACCTCCTCCAGCGTCGCACGGAACGCAGCCACCAGCTCCGTGGGCAGGTCGGAAACGAATCCAACAGTGTCGGAGAGGATCGCCTTGTCGAACCCCGGCAACTTGACGTCACGCATCGTCGGATCGAGGGTCGCGAACAGCATGTCCTCGGCGAGCACGTCGCCGCCTGTCATGCGGTTGAAAAGCGTAGATTTTCCTGCGTTCGTATAACCGACAAGCGCAATCACCGGCCACGGCGCGCGCTGGCGCCGTTCGCGGTGAAGCGAGCGGGTGCGCTTCACCTGTTCGAGCTCCCGCCGAATTCGCGCCATCCGGTCGCGGATCAGCCGCCGGTCGGCTTCGATCTGGGTCTCGCCGGGACCACCCAGGAAGCCGAATCCACCCCGCTGCCGCTCGAGGTGAGTCCAGCTCCTGACCAGCCGGCCAGCCTGGTAGTCGAGATGCGCGAGCTCGACCTGCAGCCGCCCTTCGGCCGTCGCCGCGCGTTCGCCGAAGATTTCCAGGATCAGGCTGGTGCGGTCGATGACCTTCGTCCCAACCTGTTCCTCGAGCGACTTTTGTTGCACCGGCGCCAGCGGAGCATCGACGACGAGCAGCCCGGCATCATGGTCGCGTGCAGCCGCCGCAAGCTCCTCTATCTGGCCCTTGCCGAGGAGAGTCGCCGGCTTGGGCGAGCGAAGCCGGAACGTCCGCCTGCCGACGACGTCGATCCCGATAGCCTCGGCCAGGCCGACGGCTTCCTCGAGCCTGGCTTCTGACGAGCGCCCATCACCCTTCCCAGCCCGATCGATTCCGACGACGAGCGCTCGCTCGCCGCGGGTCACATCGAATGCTCCCGATCCGCTGCCGATCGTAACGGTCATTCGTCCGCCGGCTCGTCGCTTGGCGTGCCGCCGAGCGATAGCGCGTCTTCAGGCTGGATCGTCGAAATTGCGTGCTTGTAGACAAGCTGAACCTGTCCCGCGCGTTCCAGGAGCAGGCAGAACTGGTCGTGAACCGACACCTCGCCCTGCAGCATCACGCCATTGACCAGGAACACGGTCATCCGCTGGTGCTCGCGGGCGGCTGCCGAAAGGAATGTGTCCTGGAGCGCCGCGATCATGCTCGTTTCGGGCGGATTCATCTCGCCGAGGTCGAGGCTCCTGGTTGGCATGACGGTGGAAACCGAATGCTTGTACACAAGCTGGCTCTGCCCGTCCCTGCGAAGCAGGAGCGAATAGGGATCGAACCAGGTGATCACGCCCTGCAGTTTCACGCCCTTCAGTAGAAACAGCGTCACCGGGGCCTTCGACTTGCGGGCACTGTTGAGGAAACGGTCCTGGAGGCTTGCAGGCTTGCCGGCCATGTTCGAGGCGTCCGTCACTCCGCGTCGCGCTTGTCGCCGATTCCCAGGGCCTTGAGTTTCCGGTGCAGGGCCGAGCGCTCCATCCCGATGAACGACGCTGTCCGCGAGATGTTGCCCGAAAAGCGGCGGATCTGAATTTTCAGATATTCCCTCTCGAACGACTCCCTCGCCTCGCGGAGCGGACTTCCCATGATCGTCATTGCCGGTGTCGAAAGGCCAGGCGAGCCCTCGCTTTCGAGGATCTCTGCGGGAAGCATGTCCGCCTCTATGCGCTCAACGCGCTCCAAGGGTGCGAGGATGATGGTCCGCTCGATGATATTCCGGAGCTGCCGGACGTTCCCGGGCCATTCGTGGGACTGGAGCGCCGCGGCCGCTTCCTCCGAAAGCTGTGGAGTCGGAATGCGCCGCTCGGCCGCAAACCTTGCGAGGAAATGGTTGGCCAGCTCAGGGATATCCTCGCGCCGTTCGCGTAGCGGCGGAAGCCTCACCGGAACCACGTTTAGCCGATAGAAAAGGTCCTCGCGGAACCGCCCGTCGGCGATTTCTTGCGCAAGGTCGCGTGACGTCGCGGAGAGGACCCGGACATCGACCTTGACCGGGCGCTGGCCACCGACGCGGTGGTAGCTTTGGTCGGTCAGCACTCGCAGGATCTTGCCCTGAGTCGTCAACGGCATGTCGGCGATTTCGTCGAGAAACAAGGTCCCGCCATGGGCCTGCTCGAGCAAGCCGGGGCGGCTGCCTTCATCGCTGTCGACGCCGAACAGCTCCTCCTCCACGCGTTCCGGGTGCATCATTGCCGCGGACACGACGACGAACGGGCCGTTGGCGCGCGTGCTCCACTGGTGGATCGTGCGCGCGGCAACTTCCTTGCCGACCCCCGCCGGCCCGGTGATCAGGACCCGGCTCCCGGTCGGGGCGACGCGCTTTAACGTCGCCCGGACAGTGTTGATTGCCACCGAATTGCCGCTCAGCACCGCATCGTGGACGATTTGCTGGCGGAGGCTTTCGTTCTCGCGGCGAAGACGGTCTGTTTCCGTCGCCCTAGACACGAGGTGCAGCAGGTGCCCCGCCTCGAACGGCTTCTCGATGAAATCGACGGCACCCTCGCGAACCGCGGCGACGGCGGTGTCAAGGTTGCCGTGCCCTGAAATCATCAGCACCGGCAGGCTCGGGTCGTTGCGCTTGATTTCCTGCAACAGCTGCAGGCCGTCTAGCCGCGATCCCTGCAACCACACGTCGAGCAGGACCAGCGACGGCCGCCGGTCCTTCATTGCGTCCAGCGCCGACGAACTGTCCGCAGCAGAGCGAACCGAATAGCCCTCGTCCTGCAGGACTCCGCTGACCAGGTCGCGGATGTCTTCCTCATCGTCGACCACCAGCACTTCGAGGGCCATCAGCAACGCTCCTTAGATATAAGTACCATCTTCGCTTCCATCGCCGGGCTCGGATCCGGAGTGGTCCCTTTCCATCTGCGCAAGCCGGTCGACGTCGAACGCGATGCGGACGTGGGTGCCGCCGCCCTTGCGATCGAGGAAAGCGATCTCTCCGCAATGTTCCTCGACGATCTTCTTGACGATCGCGAGGCCCAGCCCAGTGCCCCGCACACGGGTCGTCATATAGGGCTCGGTCAGCCTCTTGCGGTCGTCGGGGAGTCCGATTCCGGTGTCGGTGACGTCGACCACAAGCTGGTCATCGTCTCGGCGCAGGTGCAGCTCGACGCGGTCGCCGCCGAGATGGTGTTCGCCGCGGGACCGCCTCGTCTCAATGGCTTCGACGGCGTTCTTGACGACGTTCGTCAAGGCCTGCCCAAGCTGGCGACGGTCGCAAGTCATTGGAAAATCGCCGTTCGTCGGGTCGAGGGCGAACTTGATTTCGGGATGCGCGACTTCGTGAAGGAATAGCGACTGGCGGGCGATCTCGTGCACGTTCTCCGTCCGGAACACCGGCTTGGGCATTCGCGCGAAGTTCGAGAATTCGTCGACCATGCGACGGAGGTCGCCGACTTGCCGGACGATCGTGCCGGTCAACCGCTCGAACGTCTCCGCATCCGACGCGATTTCGCTTCCGAAGCGCCGCTGGAGACGCTCCGCTGCAAGCTGGATCGGTGTCAGCGGGTTCTTGATTTCATGGGCGATCCGCCGCGCGATGTCCGACCAGGCGGCGTTGCGCTGGTCCGACAGCTGATCGGTGATGTCGTCGAAGGTGAGGACCGCACCATCCTGGTAGCGGACTCGTTTGACCGCGAGCGTCCGGCGTCCGCCGCCGACTTCCACGTCGACGTTCGCGTCGTGCTCCTCGCCGCGGATGAACTCGTCGAGCTCCGGCGACAAGGCGCCAAGTGCGGTTCCCTCTACCGCTTCCCCGCGCTGCTGCAAAAGCGCCTCGGCCGACTTGTTGATCAGCAGGATCCGGTTGGACGAATCGAGCGCGATGACCCCGGCGGTGACGCTGGACAGCACCGCCTCGATGAACGCGCGCCGGGTGTCGAGCTGTGCATTGGCGGAGCGGAGCGCTCCGGTCTGTTCGTCGATCCGCGCCGTCATCCGGTTGAAGGCATGGGCGAGTGTCGAAATCTCGTCCTCGCTGTTGGTGATCGGCACTCGCACCGAGAAATCCCCCTCCTCGATCCGGCCGGCGGCATCGGCGAGCTGTCCGACCGGACGGACGA
>DATAKH010000158.1:0-10998 GCA_036261735.1 Sphingomicrobium sp. | reverse complement strand
GGATATTGCCGACGTGCAGCCGGCCGGTCGGCGACGGCGCGAAACGGGTGACGACGTTCACTTCGGACCCGTGTGGAAAAAGTTGGTGATCGGATAGCGACGGTCGCGGCCGAAGTTGCGGGTGCCGATCTTGACCCCCGGCGGCGCCTGCCGCCGCTTGTACTCGGCGCGAAGAAGCATCCGCTCGATGTCGGCGACCAGGGAGGTATCGGCGCCGGTAGCGAGTGCAATCTCCTTCACCGACATCTCCTTGTCGACCAGACCTTCGAGAATCGGATCGAGGACGTCGTAGGGCGGAAGCGAGTCCTGGTCGGTCTGGTCGGGGCGAAGCTCGGCCGACGGCGGCTTGGTGATGATCCGCTTCGGCATCACTGGGCCGTCGGGCCCGAGCGCACCCTCCGGCTTGTCGGCGTTGCGCCATTCGGACAGCGCGAAAACAGTCGTCTTGTAGGCATCCTTGAGCACCGAATAGCCGCCGGCCATGTCGCCGTAGAGCGTCGCATAGCCGACGCTCATTTCGCTCTTGTTGCCGGTGGTGAGCAGCATCTGTCCCTCGGCGTTCGACAGCGCCATCAAGGTGACCATCCGCAGCCGGGCCTGGATATTCTCGGCGGCCACGCCCTCGAGGTCCGGAAGCATCTCGCCAAATACCTGGACCGCCGGGATAATCGGGATGACGTCATGGCGGCAGCCGAGCAGTTCGGCGTTGCCGCGCGCGTCCTCGAGGCTCGCCTCGCTGGTATATCTGGAGGGCATCATCACGCCCCACACCTTGTCGGGCCCGAGCGCATCGACCGCGATCGCCGCCGAAAGAGCGCTGTCGATCCCGCCCGAAAGGCCGAGGATGACACCGGGGAAGCCGTTGCGGCCGACATAGTCGGCGAGCCCGACCATCATCGCGTGATAGATGTCCTCCGGATAGGGATCGAGGCGGTGAAGATCGCGCGTATCGCACCGCCACCCGTTGGCGCCCCTGGTCCACTCGGTCAGGAGCACCGCCTCCTCCCAATCCGGCATCTGCACGACGACCTCGCCGTCCGGATGCATCACGAATGAGGAGCCGTCGAAGACAATCTCGTCCTGGCCGCCGACGCGGTTGACGTAGGCAATCGGTAGGCCCGTCATCGCGCACCGCGAACGGACCAGCGATTGCCGAAGATCGTCCTTGTCGAGCTCGTAGGGGCTGCCGTTGGGGACCAGCAGGATTTCCGCGCCGGCTTCGGCGAGATGGCCGCAGACTACCTCCTGCCAGATGTCTTCGCAGATCGGCACGCCGATCTTCACGCCCTTGAACTCTATCGGCTCGGGAAGCGGGCCCGGAGAGAAGATGCGCTTTTCGTCGAAGGTGCCGTAGTTGGGGAGCTCGCGCTTCAGAGTCCGGGCGATCACTCGCCCCTCATTGGCGAGGATCACAGCATTGTAGGTCGCGCCTTCCTCGGCGAGCGCGGTTCCGATCAGCATCGCCGGGCCCGGCTCCGATGTGGCGCGGACCAGCCGGTCGGTCACCTCCATCGTCCGCCGGACGAATTCGGGCTTCAGGATCAGGTCTTCGGGCGGATAGCCGGTGACCTGGAGCTCGGGATAGAGAATCAGGTCGGCGCCGGCGGCCTTTTCGCGCATCGCCAGCATCGCCTCGGCGTTGGCATCGAGATCGCCGACCCGCTGGTTCATCTGGGCCAGGGCAATGGTCAGCCTGTCGGTCATGCCGGCGCTTTAACGCACGAGGGCGTTCCCGCAACCAAGGCTTTGCTTCGCCGCCCCGGCGTGGCTAAGGCAGCCGGCACCGCCGCTGGGGAGCCGAACGCCGATGAAACTGCTCGCCGGGAACAGCAACCTGCCGCTGGCCCGCTCGATCGCCGACTATCTCGAGATGCCGCTGACCGAGGCGAGCGTCCGCCGCTTCGCCGACGAGGAAGTGTTCGTCGAGATCAACGAGAACGTGCGCGGCGAGGACGTGTTCGTCCTCCAGTCGACGAGCTATCCGGCCAACGACAATCTGATGGAGCTGCTGATCTGCATCGACGCGCTTCGCCGCGCGTCGGCCAAAAGGATCACCGCGGTCATCCCTTATTTCGGCTATGCCCGGCAGGATCGCAAACCCGGGCCGCGCACTCCGATCTCGGCGAAGCTGGTCGCCAATCTCATCACCGTCGCGGGGGCCAGCCGCGTGCTGACGATGGACCTGCACGCAGGGCAGATCCAAGGCTTCTTCGACATCCCCACGGACAACCTCTTCGCCTCGCCGGTGATCGCGGCCGACATCCGCGCGCGCTTCAAGACCGACAATTTGACCATGGTGTCGCCCGACGTCGGCGGCGTGGTTCGCGCCAGGAGCCTCGCCAAGCGGCTCAACAACGCGCCTCTCGCAATCGTCGACAAGCGCCGCGAGCGTGCCGGCGAATCGGAAGTGATGAACATCATCGGCGACGTCGACGGCCGCACCTGCATCCTGATCGACGATATCGTCGATTCGGCCGGCACCCTGTGCAACGCCGCCGCCGCGCTCAAGCAGCAGGGCGCGGTCGAGGTCTTCGCCTACAGCACCCACGGGGTCCTCTCCGGCGGCGCCGCGGCACGGGTCGAAGCCTCCGAGCTCAAGGAAGTGGTGGTCACCGATTCAATCTGGAGCGGCGAGGCCGATCCCAAGGGCGGCAAAATCCGCCGCCTGACCGTCGCCCCGCTCCTCGCCGAGGCGATCCGCCGGATAGCCGACGAAGCGAGCGTCTCCAGCCTGTTCGACTGACGTGTGCAACCTCTACCGGATCGAGAAGAACCCCGACGCGATCCGGCGCCTGTTCGCGCAAGTCGAGATCCCGCTGACCTTTCCGGAGGGCGCGCCCAATATCGAGCCCGCCGATATCCACATCACCGACCGCGCGCCGGTGGTCCGGTGGAGCGATGACCATGCCGAGCTGGTGATCCGCCGGTGGTCCTGGCCTAGTCCTCACGGCTCACCGCTCTTCAATATGCGCTCCGACGGCCGCAACTTCCCGAAAGATCGCTGCCTCGTCCCGCTCGACGGCTTCTACGAATATACCAATCCCGACGACCCGAAGCAGAAACGCAAGGACTGCTGGCTGTTCCGCCCGGGCGAGGGACAGGAGTTCGCGATTGCCGGGCTGCTTCGAACGCACCCCGTGGTCGGCGAAGCCTTCACGCTTCTCACCGCGCCCCCTGGGCCGGACGTGGAGCCACTTCACAATCGCCAGATCGTGCTGCTTCGCCCCGACCAGTGGCGGCCGTGGCTCGACGGAAGCGCCAAGTCGGTCGAGATGTTGCAGCCGACCCCCGCGGGCAGCCTCGATGTCGGGGCCGTCTGACCTTTTCCGCCGCCGCAGCGTTACCCCGACATGCCGACAGTCCTGATCACCGGCGCTAACCGTGGCCTCGGCCTCGAATTCGCGCGCCAATATTCCACCGACGGCTGGGACGTCGTCGCCACCGTCCGCGAGAGCAGCCACGAGCTCGATTCGCTGGGTGTCCGCGTAGAGACGCTCGATATGAGCGACCTCGCGGCAGTTGCGGCCTTTGGCACGCGCCTGCAGTCGCTCGACCAGCTCGTCGCCAACGCCGGCACTTATGGCCCCAGGTCGGTGACCAGCGCGGACGACGGCGAGGGCTGGCTGGAGACGTTCGCGGTCAACACCGTCGCGCCCTTCCTGCTCGCGCAATCGGTTCTGCCGCAGGTCGCCGCCTCGAACGGCAAGCTGATCGCGATCAGCACGCGCATGGGCAGCATCGAGGACAATACGTCGGGCGGCTATATCGCCTATCGCTCGTCGAAGTCGGCGCTCAACTCGGCGTGGCGGAGCCTGGCCATCGACAATCGCGGCAAGGCCGTGTGCGCGGTTCTCCATCCCGGCTGGGTTCAGACCCGGATGGGCGGAGCCTCCGCCCCGCTGGAACCGGAGCAGAGCGTCGAAGGCCTGCGCAAGGTCATTGACGGGCTTGGCCCCGGCGACTCCGGCCGCTTCTTCAGCTACGACGGCTCGGAGATTCCCTGGTAGTTGCCTTGAAGCGTGCGGCGCTCTATAGGCCCGCGCTCTTCCAGACCTCTGGAACAACAGAACGCGCCCGGCCATCAAGGGCTGCCGCGGCCGTTCGGAACGTCAGGAGACGAAAATGCCCAAGCTCAAGACGAAGAGCGGCGTCAAGAAGCGCTTCAAGCTCACCGCCACCGGCAAGATCAAGCACGGCGTGGCGGGCAAGCGCCACCGGCTGATCAGCCACAACGCCAAGTACATCCGCCAGAACCGCGGCACAGAGATCCTCGCCGACGCCGATACGGCGCGCGTGAAGCTCTGGGCGCCCTACGGCCTCAAGTAAGGAGCGCTGAGATATGCCACGCATCAAACGCGGCGTGACCACGCGCGCCAAGCACAAGCGGATCCTGGAGCAGGCGAAGGGTTATTACGGCCGCCGCAAGAACACGATCCGTGTCGCACGCCAGGCGGTCGAGAAGGCCGGCCAGTATGCCTATCGCGATCGCAAGGTGAAGAAGCGCAGCTTCCGCGCCTTGTGGATTCAGCGGATCAACGCCGCCGTCCGCGCCGAAGGGCTGACCTACGGCGAGTTCATCCACGCGCTCAAGCTCGCGAACATCGACCTCGACCGCAAGGTCCTGGCCGACATCGCGATGAACGAGGGCGACGCCTTCAAGGGCATCATCGCCCAGGCGAAGGACGCGATCGAAAAGAAGGAAAAGGCGAGCGTCTAAGCGGCCTCGCTATCCAGACAACGAGGGCGTCGGAAGAGATTCCGGCGCCCTTTTCGCTTTAGAAGAAGCTGAGGCTAGCCTGTGCTTAGCAGGCTGACGTCAAACCAAACATCTTCGTGGCCGGGGGTGACCTGAAACCTCCAACCTGCAGGTAGTCCAAGGTATGGGATTATCGCTGGCAAAATGTCGGCCAGATGGCTGACATGCACCGGCTCGAAAAAATCGTCTGCAGAAGACAGTTCATGCCCTCCCCAGATGTACCAGCCCGTTGTGTCCTTTTCAGGCGGATGTCGAAGGCCATTGATCGGTTGCTGTCCCAATGTCTCGAGAGCAAGGCCGATCTTGAGATGGAGATAGCTCGGGTGACACTCCACTCCGAAGCGGTCACACATTGCGGCCTGCGTCTCATCCATAGCTAGAAGGCTAGGCAGGGTTCCGCGTGTCGGCAATGGAGCTGTGGCGGCTTCTCAGCCCAACCGCTCGTAAGCCGGCAACGTCAGGAACTCGGTGAAGCCGTCGCTGACGATCATGTCGCGGAACAGCTCGGCCGCCTCCTCGATATCCTCCACGTCCTGCAGGAGGCCGACTTCCTCGTCGAACAATTGGTCGAATAGGTCGCGATCGAAGGTGCGGCCATCGTCCAGCTGGGCCCCGAAGTGCAGCCACTGCCATAGCTGGGCCCGGCTGATTTCAGCCGTCGCAGCGTCCTCCATCAGATTGTAGAGCGGCACCGCCCCTTTGCCGCCGAGCCAGGCGGCGAGATATTGGACGCCGACGCGGATGTTCTCGCGGGCTCCGGCCTCAGTGCGCGGCCCGGTGTGAAGCTCCAGCATCTCCTCGCGGCCGGGGACGTGCTCGGGCATCTTCGACAGCTGGTTGGGGCCGTCCATCGCCTCGAACGCTTCCATCGCCACCGGCACGAGCGCCGGGTGTGCGACCCAGGTGCCGTCGTGGCCGTTGTGGACCTCGCGAAGCTTGTCCTGCCGCACCTTGTCCAGCGCGGTGGCGTTGGCCTGCTCGTCGCCCTTCACCGGGATGAACGCGGCCATCCCGCCCATCGCATGGGCGCCGCGGCGGTGGCAGGTGGCGATCAGGCGCAGCGAGTAAGCGGCGAGGAAGGCCTTATCCATCGTCATGGCCGAGCGGTCGGGAGTAAGCCGCTCGGCCGAACGGCCAAGACGCTTGATGTAGCTGAAGATATAGTCCCAGCGGCCGCAGTTGAGGCCGACGATATTCTCCTTCAGCGAGTAGAGTATCTCGTCCATCTCGAACGCGGCGGGAAGTGTCTCGATCAGCACCGTGCACTTGATCGTCCCCCGCTCGAGCCGCAGCCGGTTCTCGGCAAGCGCGAAGATGTCGCTCCACAGCGCCGCTTCCTCCATGCTCTCGAGCTTGGGGACGTAGAAATAGGGCCCGGAGCCGGCGGACAGCGCCCGGCGGGCATTGTGCCAGACGTAGAGCGCGAAATCGAAGAAGGCGCCGGCGACCGGCTGGCCGTCGACGGTGACATGGTCCTCGGGAAGGTGGAGTCCGCGCGGGCGGACCATCAGCACCGCCGGATCCTCGCCGATCCTGTAATGCTTGCCGCTGTCGGGGTCGGTGTAGTCGAGCCGCCGCAGCCAATGGTCGCGAAGGTTGACCTGCCCCTGGACCAGCTCGTCCCACATCGGCGAGGTCGCGTCCTCGAAATCGGCCATGAACACCTTGGCGCCGCTGTTGAGCGCATTGATCAGCATCTTGGCGTTGGTGGGACCGGTGATCTCTACGCGCCGGTCCTGGAGGTCGGCGGGTGCCGGGCGCACCGACCAGTCGTCATCGCGAATGCTTTTAGTGTCCTCACGGAAGTCGGGAAGCTCGCCGGCATCGAACCGCGCCTGCCGGTCCAGCCGCTTGTCGAGAAGCGCCTGGCGGCGCCCGTCGAAGCGCTCGTGAAGCTCCGCCACCAATTCCAGCGCGTCGGTGGTCAGCAGCTGGTCGGCGCCGCGGACGTTCGAAGGTTCTGCAATCACTCGCGCCTGGGCGAGAACATCGTTCATAGGCGAATCGGCTCCACGCAGATCGAATAGCGCTCCGTCGCACCGCAATGGTCGCGGAAGGTCAGGCGCTGCCACTCCATGCGCGCTTTCACCTCGTCGTTGAAGGGGCCGCTGATTTTCTCGGTGCCCGGCTCGAGGTCGCTGAAGCGGCAGTCGGAATATTGGCCCCCGACGACCCAGTAACGCTGTCCCATCTTCCTTCTCCTCTACTCGGCTGCAACGAATTGCGCGGATTCCGTGGATTCCTTGAGCGCGACGGTCGACGACTGGCCGCCGGAGATTGCAGTCGCGACCGCGTCGAAATAGCCGGTGCCCACTTCGCGCTGGTGGCGGGTTGCCGTGTAGCCCGACGCCTCGGAAGCGAACTCGGCCTGCTGGAGCTCGGAATAAGCCGCCATCCCGCGGTCGCGGTAGCCGCTGGCGAGCTCGAACATCGAATGGTTGAGACTGTGGAAGCCGGCCAGCGTGACGAACTGGAACCTGTACCCCATTGCGCCGAGCTCGGCCTGGTACTTGGCGATGGTGGCGCGGTCGAGGTTGGCCTCCCAGTTGAAGCTGGGGCTGCAATTGTAAGCGAGCATCTTGCCGGGGAATTGCGCGTAGACAGCTTCAGCGAAGCGCCGCGCCTGTTCGAGGTTGGGCTTGCTGGTCTCGAACCACAGCAGGTCCGCGTGCGACGCGAAGGCTTTCGCCCGGGAAATGCAATTGTCGAGGCCGCTTCCTTCGCGGAGGCGGTAGAAACCCTCGGCGGTCCGCTCGCCGGTGATGAACGGAGCATCGCGCTCGTCCACGTCTGAAGTCAGCAGCCTGGCGCTTTCGGCGTCGGTGCGGGCGACGAGGATCGTCGGCACTCCGGAGATGTCCGCCGCCAGCCGCGCGGCGTCGAGATTGCGGATCGCCGCCTGTGTCGGGATCAACACCTTACCGCCGAGGTGACCGCACTTCTTTTCGCTGGCGAGTTGGTCCTCGAAGTGAACGCCGGCGACTCCCGCCTCGATATAGGCCTTCATGATCTCGAAGCAGTTCAAGGGCCCGCCAAAGCCGGCCTCCGCGTCGGCGACGATCGGGGCGAACCAGTCGCGCTTGGCTCCACCTTCCGAATGCTCGACCTGGTCGGCGCGCTGGAGGGCGCGGTTGATCCGCTTGGCGAGCTCGGGGCCGGTGTTGGCCGGATAAAGCGACTGGTCGGGATACATCGAGCAGGCGGTGTTGGCGTCGGCGGCGGCCTGCCAGCCGGACAAATAGATCGCCTTCAGGCCGGCGCGGACCATCTGCATCGCCTGGTTGCCGGTGACCGCGCCAAGCGCGCGCACCGGCTCGTCCGATTTCAGCAATTCCCAAAGGCGAAGCGCGCCGCGGCGGGCGAGCGTGTGCTCGATCGGGATCGACCCGCGAAGCTTGCGCACCTCGTCGACCGAATAGGGCCGCTCGATGCCATCGAACCTCCCGCTCGGTGCCGGTACCAGTTCGCTGAAATCGACCATGTGCGCGCCTCCTTGGCTGAGCAGCATCAAACCGCATTCTTTTGAAAAAAGATGCACAGAAAAACGCAAATGTGTCAGCGGCTCACTTGCAAACGCTGTAAATTTCTTCACAACTCTACAAATGGCCGGCCGCAAGCTGTTCCTCGGGGCACGACTGAAGCGGCTTCGCCGCGAGCGCGGCCTCAACCAGAATGCGATGGCCGCCCAGCTCGGGATTTCGGCCTCCTATCTCAACCATCTCGAACGCAACCAGCGGCCACTGACCGCGGGGGTGCTCCTCCGGCTTGCGGAAGTGTTCGACATCGACGTGAAAGCGTTCGCCGTCGAAGGCGCCGAATCGGCGGGTCCCGACCAACTTGCGGAAATCTTCTCCGACCCGATGCTCGCGGGCCTCGGGATTCTGCGGTCGGAGCTCGTCGAGCTGTCGGACAATGCCCCGACCGTCGCCGACGGCATCGTCCGCCTCTACACCGCGATCCGTGAGCTCCAGCGCCAGCCCGCCGACCCGACCGCGTCCGACCCGCGGGTCCTGATTACCCCCGAGACCTGGGTGCGCGACTATATTCAGGCACAGCGCAACCACTTCCCGGAGCTCGAGGAGCAGGCGGAGACGGTGGGCGGGGCGCTCGGCGACCCGCTGTCGGTCGGCGAGGCGCTTCGGCGTCGGCTGAAGGAGGCGTGGGGGGTCGAGGCGCGGGTGGCCGACCCCGAGCAGCTCGACGACGTCAGCCAGCATTATGACGCCGAGCGGCGGACCTTCATGCTCTCGGCCTTGCTAAGGCCCGAAAACCGGACGTTCGGCCTCGCCTACCAGCTCGCGCTCCTGGAGTTTGCGCCGCTGATCGACCGGATGGTCGACAGCGCCCGCCCGCCCGATCTCGGCAGCCGTCGCCTCCTGCATATGAGCTTCGCCAATTACGCGGCCGGTGCGATCATGATGCCCTACGGACGGTTCCTCCGAGCGGCTGAGGAACATCGGTACGCGCTCGACCGGCTGTGCGGCCAGTTTGGCGCCAATGTCGAGCAAATCGCGCACCGGATCACCACGCTCGGCCGTTCCGGGGCGCGCGGAGTACCCTTCTTCATGCTCCGGGTCGATCCGGCCGGGAATATCTCCAAGCGCTATGCCGGCGAAAGCTTTCCTTTCTCCCACTTCGGCGGCACCTGCCCGCGCTGGCATCTCCACACCGCCTTCCAGACGCCCGGGCAGACGATCCGGCAGCTGATCGAGACTCCCGACGGCCAGCGCTTCTTCACCATCAGCCGAACCATCGAGCGGCCGATCCGCCCCGATCTGCGCGACGACGCCTTGCTCGCAATCGGGCTCGGTTGCGATGTGCGCTATGCGCCGCGGATCGCTTATGCCGACGGGCTCGACCTGATGAACACGCCGGCGACCCCGGTCGGCCCCGCCTGCGCGATCTGTCCGCGAATCGGTTGCGCCTATCGCGCGACGGCGCCAGCCGGGCGGATGCTGGCGGTCGAGGAGAACCGAAAGACGATCTCGCCCTACCCGTTCGTAACCGGTTAGGGCGCGACCGGATCCCGCTCGAGCGCGGCGCGGTCCCAGTGAGCCAGCTCGGCTGCGGCGGCATAGGACGACTGGAGAAATAGCATTAGCACCGCTTCCGGGTCGCTCGCCATCCGGACCTCGTCGTAGGGAAGCGTGAATTCCTGCCATTCCGACTCGAAGCGCCCGGCCGGCAACTCGTGCTCGCGGAAGCCGGCCGGCTCTGGATAGGCATAACTGTAGAAGAACGGCTCTGCCGCCGTCACGCCGCTTGCCCAGAAGCCGGCACTCGACACCTCTTGGCTGTAGGCTTCGCGGGTGATCCTGTCGGGAAGCCCGGGAATGCCACCCGGGTGCTGCGGTGCTGGCCGGCCCGAGAAGCGCGTCACCGCCAGGTCGAAGCTTCCCCAGAAGAAATGCACCGGGCTGGCCTTGCCGGTGAAGCCGGCGCGGAATCGTTCGAAAACCGGCACGATCCTTTCGAGCGCCTGGTGGAGCCGGCGGCCGCTGTCGGGGTCGTAGGTTCGCGGCTCGCTGTCATCGGCAAAGGCAATCGCATCGGCAATCTCGTTGGGCTTGCCGTTGAAGCTCGATGGAAGCCGATGCCGGTCGAGAAGCTCGATGAGTTCGGAGTGGAGCTGCGACACTGGCTTGCCGGCGAACGGGATCAAGTCGGTCGCGCCGTCGCCGACCTGAAGCGCAATTCCGTGGCGGCAAAGATCGAGCGCCAGCGTGAAGCTCCGCCCGCCGCTGGCCGCCGTCGATAAGATGGCCAGCCCGCTCGCGGCGGGCCGAAGAGTCGCGTGCCAGCCGTGGTTCACCCACGGCGCATGGGCGACCCTGATCTTGCCGAGCATTTGCGAGACGAGATGAAGCAGCGCCAACGTCTCGTGGTCGTGCTCCATCGTCAGCTCGGGCCAGCCGCTCATTGCCCGCCCCTATCACACGGCTTTGCATTTTGCGCGGCAGCAAGGATAAGGCCCGCGCCATGGCCGACCTCACCGACCAGATCCGCTCCGCGCCCGACCTCCAGACGCTCGACGCATTGCGCGTGTCGGCGCTCGGCAAGTCGGGAAGCATCACGACCCAGCTCAAGTCGCTGGGCAAAATGAGCCCGGATGAGCGCGCCGCAGAGGCGCCGAAGATCCATGCGCTTCGCGAGGCGGTCACCGAGGCAATTGCGGCGCGCAAGGCGGAGCTCGAGAACGCGGAGCTGGAGAAACGCCTCGCCACCGAGCGGGTCGACCTGTC